>NZ_JACDWU010000188.1:0-300 GCF_016464045.1 Pseudoalteromonas sp. bablab_jr011
AAGTTTAAAATTAAGTGTTGACTCTAAAAAATAAGGATGTATTATACGCATCCCTAGCGACGAAGTCGCACTGTTCTTTAACAATATAAAGCAATCATCTGTGTGGGCACTCGTACAGATTGAGTTCTAACAGCGAAGCTACTTAGGTAGTAACGCAAACAAATTTAGAGTCTCAATGTTTTTTCCTTTAATGGAAAGTGAGTGACCAACGGAAATAAGTTTACTTATTTCAGCACAGTCAATTCAACATCGAAAGATGTTAAATAAATTCAGAATTCATTGAGCATGTCCGCTCCCTTA
>NZ_JACDWU010000189.1:0-9084 GCF_016464045.1 Pseudoalteromonas sp. bablab_jr011
AGCGGTCGCGTTGGAGTAGTGAATTATTCGCACTGCTACTGCATAAGCTTTACCGTATCGTTATTCATAGCTCAACTCTCAGGCGGTGGTTGCCACAAGTCGGCATCGTCTGGCGTCGTGCGGCACCGACGCTGTATATCCGTAAGCGTCCGGCCAAACCCACCTAGCAACACCATTTTTTGTATTTGAAAATACCTTCAACTTTTTATTGGAGGTCATTATGAATTCACCCATCCCTAAACGTTGGCTAGAAATCCTAGCGCTTCGCTCATCATTTACTGGAACGAATGAAGCGTTTTGCAAACACCATCAAGTATCTATCAGCTCGTTTTATAAATATAAAAGCATGCAACAGGTGAAATCTTCAGGTGCATCACCTCAATTTGTCCGAGTTGAGCAACAAACCCAACGCACACACGTCAGTATCACTGAGCAACCAACGATTAACTTTAATACGCGCACTGGCCAACTGACATTACCCACAACACTTAACTGTGATGCTATCGTCTCAATTATTAAAGGTCTATCAGCATGAATATGTTTGTTAATCCGCCCGAGGTGTACTTATGTGCTGAGCATGTGGACTTTCGTAAATCCATCAATGGCCTTGCGGCGTTGGTGGAATGTGAGCTTGAATTACCCGTGCTATCGGGCGCGCTGTTTGTGTTTTGTAATAAAAAGCGCGACAAGTTAAAGCTTCTCTATTGGGATAAGACAGGCTTTGCATTGTGGTACAAGCGACTTGATAAGCACAGGTTTAAATGGCCTAAGCTTAAACGTGACACCATGACACTGAATGAGCAACAATTACATTGGCTATTATCAGGGTATGACGTTATTGGCCATGAAGAAATCAACGTCAGTCAGCACACAGTGACTTAATTACTTAGATCAATTGATATGATCATCAAGGTTTAAGTTATTAACCCTATTCATTGTGCATAAAAGCCGTAAAATAAACGGCATGAACGATGTATTTACCTTACAACAACGCATTGCTGAGCTTGAAAAACAGCTTAAATATGAGCGCGAAGTATCTATACAGAAAGATGCTAAAATCGCCTATTTATATGAGCAATTCCGTTTAGCCCAACAAAAGCAATTCGGCAAAAGTGCTGAAGGCTTTGTAGGGCAAGGTGAATTATTTAATGAAGTTGAAGAGATTGCTGAGAAAGCTGAGCCTGAGCAGCAAGGAATTAGCTACACCCGCAACAAGCCTAAACGCAAGCCACTGCCAAAAGACTTACCCCGTGAACAAGTTATCCACGACATAGCAGATAAAAGCTGTGCATGTTGCGGTGGTGAGTTACATAAAATCGGTGAAGATACTGCTGAAAAGCTTGAGTTCATTCCAGCACACGTCAAAGTGATTGAACATATTCGCCCTAAATACGCCTGTCGTGAGTGTGAAAAATCAGGCACTGGGTCAACGATAAAGCAACAGCCTATGCCCGCCATGCCCATTAACAAAGGCGTTGCCACCGCGAGCTTACTTAGCCAACTCATCACCAGTAAATATCAATATGGTTTACCGCTTCATCGCCAAGAGAGCATGTTTAAGCAATACGGCATTGAGCTGAGCCGCAAAACCATGAGCGATTGGGTGATTAAGTCAGCAGCGCTGTTTACCCCGCTGGTTAAACGGTTAAATGAAGAATTACTCAAGCAACCACTCCTTAACGCTGATGAAACCACGGTCAATGTGGTGAAATCAGATAAAGTGAATAGTTACATGTGGGTGTACTGCTCAGGTGCTGACTCACCTAAACCCGACAGCCCCATCCCTAACATCGTGCTTTACGACTACCACACTAGTCGCGCAGCCGCCTGCGTGATGGATTATCTTGATGGCTATCAAGGGTACTTACATGTTGATGGTTATTAAGCTTATGAAAAGACACAGGCCAGTCTTGTGGGGTGCTGGGCGCACGCACTTCGGAAATTCATTGAAGCGAAAAAGCTGCAAGGGAAAAATAAGACAGGCAAAGCCGATGTGGTGCTCAGCTTAATACAAAAGCTGTATGGGATAGAGTCACGGTTGAAAGATAAATCAGCGGATGAGAGTTACCAGACTCGACAAGCACAGAGTAAACCGATACTCGATAAACTCAAACAGTGGCTTGAAAAACATCAGCCAAACCTTGTTGGTAATAGTAAACTCATTGATGCCGCCAATTACATGGCAAACCAGTGGCCGAAACTCATTGAGTACATTAATGATGGGCGACTGAGTATCGACAACAAACGTGCAGAAAGAGCCATCAAACCGTTTGTGATAGGCCGTAAGAACTGGCTGTTTAGCCAAACAGCGACAGGTGCTAACGCAAGCGCGATACTTTACAGCATCATCGAAACAGCCAAAGCCAACGGCTTAGCGCCATACGATTACATCACCGCGTGTTTAGATGAGCTGTGCCAATCAACACCTGATATCGATAGTCTATTACCGTGGAATTTTAAAGGCTAGGCGGTGATCACCGGACGGATACCTACAGCATGTTCGTGACTTTATTTACTCTCGCCTTAACAGTCACTTTGCATATGTGACTGATGTGGATGCTAAAAGTACTCAGCTAATCGGTTGGAAAGAAGCAGAGGAATGTCCTCAAACGAAAGAGAAGCAGTTAACCTTGAAGATTCCACCTAATGGTTGGCGTACGATTGCAGAGCGCTCAGGCCTTAAACCAACTGAGCTTGCAAAAGTTTGTGTCCAAAATGGTTTAATGCAGAAGCCGTCGGAGGCGCTGGGCCAGAAGAGCCAGAAGGGCTATCAGTTTAACTCTACACTTCCTGGCATGGGATCGGTTAAGCACTATCGCTTGAAAGTTGCTGATATCGTAAATTGTACATCGTAAATTGTACTAGCTCAGACTTGATCTGACAGTTACCCGTTTTTCAATCGGTGAATGTCAGTTTAGATTTGAGCTAAATTCTTTTCAGCTAAATTCTTTTCAGCTAAATTCTTTTCAGCTAATACACGTAAATAGCTAATAACATTCTCAAGCTTAATACTTTACTGTATTAAGCTTTTTTAATCTGCGACGACTCAACTCAAAATTTGCCATAGCCCCTTTAATCATCCACAACTTCAATCGTTACATGTTGAGCACCAAAGTACGTACTTTCATCCACTTCATAGCGCAAGGTTTCATCGCAGTGTGGGCAATCAAAGGTTTCATTAGGCTCAATGCATTCATCTTCTAGCCAATCCCAGCCAATATATTTTTCACAAGTTGGGCATTTCATTCAGCAATCCTTATTCATTCAAATACATCTCCGCCATGCCATCTAATTTGGCTTTTACTTCTTTCCAGTTTGGCATTACTTGCGTTAATAAGCGCCAAAAACGCTCGCTATGATTGTGTTCGGCTATGTGGCAAAGCTCATGTAAAATCACGTAATCAATGCATTCTTTCGGTGCTTTAACGAGGTGAGGGTTGAGCATCAAGTTGCCTTTGGTTGAGCAGCTTCCCCATTGCTTTTTCATTGCCATTACACGAAAAGAAGGAATGCCTGTTACCCACGTGGTTTTTGGGAGTAGTTCTGCAAGGCGCTCATGAAAAATGGCTTTTGCTTTGTGTTGATACCACTTGTCAATAAGTGGCTTAATTTTAACCACTCGATCATCAATATCTTTACTGGCTTCATGCTTTATCGTGACGTTTAATTTGCCACGGCTTAGCTTTACGTTAGGTACTTGCTCGACATCAACAATTACCTTGAGTACATAGCGCTTGCCTAGATAAAACTGGGTTTCGCCACTCACATAACGCTTATGCAATACCGTGTCTTTTTGCTTTGCAAAGTCATTAATACTCTGCCATATCCACCTTGCGCGCTTATGCATAGCATCAACAATAGCATCTTCGCTAGCATCATGAGGTACAGTTGCAACAACACGTTGATCAGGATGAACCTTAATAACGACCTTACGTGCTACTTTTTTAGCGGTATCATTAGGCTTTGGTTTACGAATAACGTCATAGCGAATAGTGTCGTTACCATAAGTAAAAACACCGTGTTCGTTGGTTGTTGCGCTGCTCTTTTTAGAATGAATAGCAGTGGCTACTGTTTTTGGCGTCACTTACATTAGCCTCTAGCTATGCCTAATCGGGTTATCTTTAACACTTCTTCAATCAGCCTTTGTGCGTTATCAAGGCCAACCTCAGTAAACAGTATGGGTAATAACTTCATGTGAATGGCGTTCTCAATTTCCACAGGATTAATGGAATACTCAGCAACCGCATCATTCACGACGGCATCAATACTAAACGCCAACGCTACTAACTTGTCGTTATCCAGAGCTTTTTCCGTCAAGAATTCAGCATCAAATAGGTGCTTAAACAAACCAAAATAGGCTTGTGCATGTTTATTTAACTTGCCGGAGTCATCTACAAAGTCATTAGGAACATCAGCCACCTTGCGGTCTTTCACTTCTTGCTCAAAGTCAGCAAAAAGAATGTACTGCTTTACTGGCGCATCAAACATCGCTTTAGCATCTTCAATTGCCTTTTTAAGCATCTTAGAGAAATACTCCTGTGCATAAGGATCATCTGCTAAGTCTTGCTCAATCATCTTAGTGATTCGGCCTGTGATTTTATCAGTCTGGTTACGGGCCTCATCATCGCTCATGTCTTGCGGCTTAACATCTTTACCTAAGTTACCTACTAAATACGCGCCATCAGGTTCTTTAACTTCAATACCTGCTATGTGTTTATCAAGCAAGCTGCGGATATCTTCTGCGTATTCATCATAATTAATGGTTTCATCGGCATCTTCACGTACTTGCTTACGTAAATCGACAAAGGCTTTTAAGTCACGTTTGTACAAGTCGCGTTTGTTATCGAATGACTTATCTTCAAAGTAGGTGGCTGATTGCAGCGCTACTTTCATACAGTTTGAAAATGCCGTGAGTATTGAGTAAAAATCATCACGCTTTTTAAGGTTGGTATCGGTGAGCTTACCATCAACCTCATGTACTTTTGGTGCTAGAGCTTGGCGTAAAGCGGGGCCATCTTGTTTGTTTTTAACCCCTTCAAATATCGCCCATAAATCACTGTGTAATCCTGGCAGCTTTTTATACTCGGTGTCCATGCTGTTATACAACCCTTTTAGGTCGTCTATATCAAAGCCCCCTTGGGTGCGCTCCGCAAGGTCTTGATACTTTTCTATGGTGGTATCAAGTTCTTTTAATATGCCTCGGTAGTCAATCAAGTAGCCAAACTGCTTTTTGCTATGCAAACGGTTAACGCGGGCAATGGCTTGAATCAAGTTGTGCTCTTTAAGGGGTTTATCTATATACAATACAGTGTTCTTCGGCTCGTCGAAGCCCGTTAACAGCTTATCAACTACGATCATGATGTCAGGGCCATCATCTCTGCCAAAGTCTTCAATAATGGCTTTGGTGTAGGCTTTTTCGTCCATTTTATCAACATTGGCTTTCCACCAATTTTGCACAATGTCTTTGCTTTCTTGATCAACTACATCATGGCCCTCACGTGTGTCAGGAGCCGACATTGCAACAACTGATGTCACAGTGCCAATTTTATCTAACGCCTCTTTGTAGCGTATTGCAGAGGCTTTTGAGTCACATGCCAACTGGCCTTTTAAACCATGTTGTTTAAAGTTTTGGAAGTGGTCGGCAATATCGTAAGCAATTAACTCAATACGACCTTCTGTTTGATAAATCTGACCTTTTTGCGAAAACTTTCTTTTTAAATCAGTTTTTTGTTTGTCGCTCAGCTTACTGGTACTGCGATCAAACCATGCATCAATCGCTTTGTCGTTAACGTTTAGCTCAGGAATACGTTCTTCATACAAAAGTGGGGTCACGGTTTTATCTTCAACCGCTTGCTGCATCGTGTAAGAGTGAATGATTTTACCGAACTTGTTTTCGGTCTTATCATCTTTTAATAGAGGTGTACCTGTAAAGGCGATAAAAGCAGCTTTAGGCAGGGTTTGCTGCATACGGATATTATTTTCACCGTTTTGGCTGCGGTGACCTTCATCCACCAACACAATAATATTAGGGCTATCGTTGTAACAGTCTTTGTGTTTTATGGCAGAGCCGAACTTATTAATGATCGAGAAAATAACGCGTTCGTTAGCTTGACCAATTTGCTCAGCCAAACGCTTACCTGTGGTCGCCATCGCACCTTTTTTATCTCGGTCGGTGAGTACACCACCAGATGCAAACGTACGGCTTAGCTGGTCTTCTAAATCCACTCGGTCAGTCACAATAATTACGCGGCACTGCGCAAGCTCTTCAAGCCATATAAGCGCCTTAGATAAAAACACCATAGTAAACGACTTACCACTACCTGTGGTATGCCAAATAACACCGCCTTCACGTGCGCCAGTGTCATCAAACGTATTAATACGCTCTATCAGCGCCTTAATACCAAACACCTGCTGGTATCGAGCTACAATCTTGCCTGCTTTTTTATCAAATAAGGTAAACAGTCGGGTCATATCCAGTAGGCGCTCAGGGCGTAATAAACTTACAATCAGCCTGTCTTGGTCGGTTACCGTCAGCTCACCTGCGGTAATAAGCGACTGGTAATCATCTTTATCTTTTGTAGGGCGATGATTAAAGAGCGCATTTAATTGCTCATCTCGTAGCGTATGGTTTTTAAGCCTGACAAATTCAGCCTCCGGTATTTGCTCTTCTTTCCACTTCGCCCAAAACTTCTCAGGGGTGCCGCACGTTGCATACAAGCCCTCATGCCCGTTTATGGCTAACAGTAACTGGCTATAGGCATATAAGTGAGGAATTTCATCTTGCTTTTGGTTACGAATGTGCTGCGAAATTGCCTCTGCATTGGTCGATTTACCCTCTTTTTTTGAGTCGGGGCGTTTTGCCTCAATCACCACTAATGGCAAACCATTCACAAAACACACAATGTCAGGTCTGCGGTTGCCCGTCCCCTCAGTATTTTGTACTACTAACTCTTCGGTACAATGAAACGCATTGTTATCAATATTATGCCAATCAATCAGCTTAATAGTGGGCGAGGCTTTTTTACCATCAATAAATTCAGTCACACTCACGCCGTACATTAGCGCATCATAAATCTTCTCGTTAGCCGCTTTTAGCCCAAGGTTCATGGCAGGGTTCAGCTCATGCATTACCTTATCAATGGTTGCTTCTGAGAGCGCATGCTGCTTACCTGCAAACGAAAATGTCTGTTTGGCTAAAAAGGCACGCATCACAGGTAACAACACAACCTGATGGGTGCTTTTGTTACTTGCTAACGTATTACCGCGAAGGCTTTCACACTCACTCGGTGGAATAAACGTATAGCCCAAGTTAGTTAGCAGTGTAAGCGCGGGAATTTTTGCGCTAAATTCTTCTTGAAACTTAATGGTTGTCATTGTGCTTAATCATCCTTAAATTACATCGCCTACTAAGTTAGGTTTTTGAGAATAACTTACATATATTTGCTCACCACTTAACTTTATTTCCAAGTAACCCAGAAAGTTAGGCCAATCTTGAAGCGTTAATCGTTTGTCTCCAATACGAGCCGCTAAGGTGGCTAATATGGTGTCGTGAGTAACCCATATATGTACTCCATCAGCCGAGTTATTCAACAGTGCTTTAATATCACTAAAAATACGTGCAGCCGAATTGTTTAAATCATAAAAACCATCCCATGACTCAGTACCTGAAAGCAAATGTAAATTTACTGCTTTATGGCCTTTTTTCAGCCAATGTTGCCAAGCTAAGTCACCATCTTTAATAATAAAACCAGGATCGCCTAATAGGCGGCACTGCTGTATATCATTAGGTTTAAAGTGAGTCGCCTGAGCTATTAGTTCGGCTGTTTGCACACATCGACCAATAGGGCTGGTTCTAATACTCAATACTTGACCGCTTAATAGCGAAGCAAATAATTTACTCTGCTCAATACCTTCATCAGTCAGCATTACATCATTACCCACAGTGTTCGGTGAAATATCGGGCCGAGCAGCATGTCTTACAATGAGCACTCTTTTCATTTGTTTATGTCCGTATTAACTTCATTACAGTTACTAAGCCATCTTTTTTAATAACCGAATCAATGCAAAGCCCTGCTTTTTTAAATAGCGCTTCAAATTGGCTTTGCGTCCTTTCTTGTCCACCTGTCACTGTGAGTAAATGTAAATCGCAGAGAGAGCCACCAAAACTGTACTCATCAAGTAACATTTCAAACACATAAATCGCCCCATTATCTTGTAACGAGGTTGCTGCATTTAAAAGAATTTGCAAAGCATTGGTATCGTTCCAGTCATGAAGCACACGCGAAAGCATTATTTTATTTGCCTTAACAGGCCATGTTTCAAAAAGGTCAAAGGCTCTCTTATTATTGAATTCACTAGAATCAATAACACCTGCAAGGTCACCCAAAATCACATTTGAAGACGGGAACTGATCAAGAATAAGCTGTGCTAATAAACCATTGCCACCCGCAGCATCAAAAACAACATCGCCTTTTTCAATATCTAAATAGCAAACAAGCTCTTGATAATCTTTTAAAGCGTAGCTGCGCAGCATATTGTGATGCCTTTGGGTATGCTCCTTGGACAAACTTACTTGTTTAAAAATATCATCAGCTTTAATGTCTTCTTGCATTAATTGTGTGAGGCTATGCCACCTTTGCATTAACTCACCACGATACTCTATCGCTGCACTCGCAAGCGACATAGGATGGTTTGTATTTAAAAAAGCCCCTTTGGGTAATACATGCCAAATGTGTTGTTCGCACGTTACCAACCCTAACTCTGCCAAGGCATTAAGTAGGCGAGTTAACCGTTTTTCTAGTGTGTTTGTGTGTATGGCTAATTGAGCTGTGTTGTTAGGTAAGTAATCAAATACTTTTAAATCAGCGGCGGCTGCAATAGTAAAGGTTCGCCAGTAGCCAACCATATCAGCAGATAAAGCTCCAAAGTCATCATTCTTTGCAGCTCTAATACCATTCCGCATAAAGATTAAATCAATTTAATCCATTCCCGATTGCACATTTTCTTCACTCGATCCGGGATTGAAATAAAGTGATTCCATGCCTTTGAAACTTCATCGACAATTTCGTCATAGCCCGAAAACAC
>NZ_JACDWU010000190.1:0-397 GCF_016464045.1 Pseudoalteromonas sp. bablab_jr011
CCGCTCAAGCGTATCTACATCCCTAAGAAAAACGGCAAGCTCAGACCTTTGGGTATCCCGTGTATGGTCGATAGAGCGCTGCAAGCGCTTCATCTTCTCGCACTAGAGCCTGTGTCAGAAACACTTGCTGACCCAAATAGTTACGGCTTTCGGCGCAACAGAAGTACTGCTGATGCTATTGCTCAGTGTTTTCTCTGTTTGAGTAAAAAGCAATCCGCTCAATGGGTTCTTGAGGGAGATATTAAAGCCTGTTTCGACAAAATTGGGCATCAATGGCTTATGAATAATATAGCTGTAGATAAACGAATGTTGGAACAATGGTTAAAGTCTGGTTTTATGGACAAAGGGCTGTTCTATCGCACTGACGAGGGAACACCACAAGGCGGGATCATATCTC
>NZ_JACDWU010000191.1:0-342 GCF_016464045.1 Pseudoalteromonas sp. bablab_jr011
AGCTCGCCTGAATCGAGCTTAACTATTCAGTTGTCCTAGTGACACATTCTTGTGTCCCCATCGTCTAGAGGCCTAGGACACCGCCCTTTCACGGCGGTAACAGGGGTTCGAATCCCCTTGGGGACGCCACTTACTTTAACCATGTTAAAGAGGATGTTGTGTTATTAAACAGCTCGTCTGAATCGAGTTTAACTATTCAGTTGTCCTAGTGACACATTTTTGTGTCCCCATCGTCTAGAGGCCTAGGACACCGCCCTTTCACGGCGGTAACAGGGGTTCGAATCCCCTTGGGGACGCCACTTACTTTAACCGTGTTAAAGAGGGTGTTGTGTTATTAAACAG
>NZ_JACDWU010000192.1:0-78028 GCF_016464045.1 Pseudoalteromonas sp. bablab_jr011
GTCAGTACCTTTGCTTTTCAGCAAGCTTGTGACGCATCATTACTGTGATATGAGATACATGATAATAAAATAAAGGCATCAATTTTGATGTTTATACATTAGCTCGTCTTGACTTCAAGGGAGCGTCCATATATGTCATTTCATTAAAGCGTAAGTAGCTTTGATGAACGATATTAAATAACGACTCTACATTATCGACGGCTAATACATTCGCTTTTGGATGTGCATACGGATGAGCACCCGCAATTGCTAAGTAAGCTGCATTGGTTCGGCTGAACAACTCGCTGGCAACAGCCAATGTATTACTTTCAAATAAAGGGCGGGGAACACTGAGAGTGATAGACTCATGTTCACTTAACTTAAAGATATATAAGCCCTGACCTTGCTGATACGCTTGGTTTTTGTCCTGAGGGCTCAATAGTAAATAGCGGCCGCTCATTGTCTGGACGTGTTGTAATTGGTAGTTAAGTAACTCAGCAGTGCCATTAATTTGTTTTAACTGATTTAGGTTATTCTCATTGAGAGGATTATTTCCTATCTGTGCAATTAATTTATACAGTGGTTTGAGTATTTCGAACTCCCAAAGGGCCACCTGGTTTTTAGACAGCAGTTGATATTTAAAACTGCCTTTTTCACTGATATGCACAGAAAAATCATCAATGATTTGGTTAATGTCTCGTTCTAATTTATTAAACTGAAGTGTGCTGTAGCGTTTATTATCGCGATAAGCATTGGCTAATATACTCGCGTAGTTGTCGCTATCTAAAAACACCTCAAGCAAGGAGCCCGAAAATTGTGAGGTGGGTAGACTATTTACTGTTGCGCTACCAAAGAACGTTTCTTCAGACCCCATAAATTGGTGAATTTCTCGTTGGCTTATTGATGCAGGAAGTTGATTATAAATCCAATATTGGCTCTGTGATTTTGCTGGAGAATCAGTTAAAGAGACTTTAGTAAAGTGGTTAGACTCACGTACCTGCAATACTTCATCAGCGTTAAGTGCTGTAATAAATGCTTGATAGAAAGGACTTTGTTGATTCTCTTGTGCTAACGTTTGTTGTGGTGTCTTTGCGGTACCATAAACCAGCGCTTTGCTTTTGAGGTGCTGAAATATAAGCCCTGCTGAATCACTTGCTAAACTTTCGGTGATAGGAAATGGTACGGTGATCAATAAAGGCGCTGATTGCGGATTTTTATTTAATACGAAAAGACCGCGCTGCTGATCTTCAAACGTGTCTATTATATAAATATAGTCTTCATCACTTTCAAGTCTGAATCCTATCGGGTTAAACAGCGCGTTAAGACTGGCTATCGATTGATTATCTTTAATCGCCTGATTAACTTGGTAAACCCCATATTTAAAATCAGTGACAGCTTGATTTGCTTTATAGCTACTCACGGTGACTTTGTTTGACTGTGCGGTATATAAATAACTTTTGTAACGGCTGATTTGCTGGTCAAGGGTGAATACGTGGTGACTTTGAATGTCTGAAGTCTCAGTGTGTTTTGACAGCATTGACGGAACAAGCATCACAATAAAACCAACCAAAATGGCAAATGCCCCCCCAACGACTGAAGTTTGAAACGTTGCCCTGATCACCAGCCCTAATGCGTTTTTTTGGTAAATTTTGAGTGCAAGTAAGGTGGCAAGCATATAACCAAATGCAAACGTATCGGTGACCTTTATAGCGGGGAAATACCACACCACAATGTAGTTGAGAATAAGTTTATACACGAAGCCAATAGTGAAGAAGAATAGCAGTAATCGAGCGCCTTCAATATTGGCGTGCTTAAGGCGAGTAAAGTGAATTAACGAGCCGCCTAACACTAAAATGACCGCTGTTTCAGCGAAAGAGGTCAACAGTTTACTGGGTTGAGTTAACTGAAGTGCTAATAAGGCGGGTAGCATTATTCCGTTAAATTCCCAGCCGTATTTTATGTTTGCTCTTGAGGCAATAAAGGCCGTGATCACTAAAATAATATAGGCCTTGGGAGCGGCAATAATGGATGCCGCAACGGCTTCGTACATAATACCTAAATTAGCAATACTGAAATTAGTAAACGGCATCAGTACGAAGCGAACGAGCACAAAGGTGATCACAAGTTGAATAAAGGTGACTTTTAGACCGTATTTGAAGCCGCCATTCCACATTACATTCGCTGTTAAAGCAATAATCACAAGACCCAAAGAGTACAGTTGTGACGCGTAGTCTAGGGTAATATCCCACTGACTTAATTGATTGGCAACGGGAGGCCACACTAACGTGTCCATACAAACACGTACTAAAATACTCAGCAATATAATGGCAAAAAACCGGTCACGACCAAACATCTCGCCATAACCACATTTTTCCATTATGTAATGGGCGCTAAATCGCATTAAGCCATAAACAACGATTGCTTCAATAATGATAACGACGGCAGATGTGGGACTGATGATGAGCAAAGGCACGATATAACCTGGCACCACAAGCCCCGTTAATGGGAAACCAAAACGTAAGTTCAATAGACAAACAACGGCCGTACCCACCCACACGGTGGTAATAACTGACTGTCCAAGGCCACTGCCTGCAGGAAAGAGAGCTAAGACAAAGTCCATTATTGCTCACTCAGGGTTTCATCAAAACCGTCGTCGAGTTGTGGCTCATTCTCAAAGGTATCGAGAAATTCAAATAAAATACCCGATACTTGAAATGGTTCACCCGAAGCGGTTTGCGATCCATCGGTATGAATCGCTTTTATATTTAAAACATAATGTTGATTATTAAGGACTGCCGGTAAATGAATATCCGCCTTATTTAATGTGACATAGCGCAATTTACCTTTGGCTACTTCGCTATCAAGGGCGCAGCTATGACATAACAAATCTAAGGCTGTCATTTCAAAAATGGTAAGCTGATGTTGTTTAGCAAAGTGTTCTAACGCTGCATTTGTTTGTACGACTTGACCGAACAGGTTAAAGAGAACTGTTGCGCAGCGTGTATGATTAAACACCAACTCTAAGGTTGTTAACTTTTGCTCCATGTCATTGAGCGAACGTTTAACTTGCTGATCGATTGGTTCATGCAGTCTGAACGAGACAAGTCTATTGAGTAAGTTCTGATTCTTCGCCTGAGTTGTTTTATAGATATGATAATGAAAGAGCAGTTCAGCGACTTGTGCTGCAAATTTGTTCACATTTTTCTCAAAGGCGTGTCGATCAAAAGTCTCATTTGGAATAACCGATAAAGCCCAAAAACCCCGAACATCACCCGCGTATACGAGGGGGACCATAAACTCTATTTCGGTGTTGAGCACATTTTTAAAAAAAGGTCGGCTAATCTTTACAATACCCAGTGCTTTTAATGCGTCACTGTACGGGGAACGTTTGTAGTCACGGCGCATTTCTTGGATATTGTCGAGTTCGCAATTGATCGCTCTTATTTCAACAATGCGATGATCATCTTCTTTTCTCGCCAAAAAAATTGATTTTTCGAGATCTAATTGCTGGCTTATTAGTTGAATTATTGGATCCCATGGAGAGGCTTGCTCAATAAAGGTTTGCGGAAAAAAACGGCCCATCATTTTCTGTTGGATATTATTTACAACCCCCGTTAGCGCTTTATCTTCAGATAGTTTTCGTACAATCAAAGCCGAAAAAAGGGTCGAAAAGATAACAATAATGTATTGGCCAACAGGGATATAAACAGCAGTAAACACGATACCAAGGTAACTGACCACGACCCAGAAAAGGCAACTTGCCAAGGCAATGACAAATGAGTAAATAACAGCCAGTTTTTGAAAGCTAAACAGCAGGCTAATTACCAGAGCAAGTTCAATGAGGGCGCTATAACTAGGTTTAAGCTCTATCACCGAGGTTGTTTTTTCGATACTGTCTGCGGCATAGGCCATAAGCAGGAGAGGATCGTTCAATCCCGTTAACTTAGGAGCATGAATATTTACATTAAACGCAGAACTTGTTTGGCCAACAATAATGACTTTATTCTTTAATTGTTCACTCATAACATCAGAGCTTAAAACCCGCTCAGCACTGAATTTAGGGAGAGCACTGACCGCTAATTTAAAATCAATTAGCCGAGGTTGCTGACCTTCATAGCCAAAAACAGTTTGCCAGATGCTATTACACAGAGACTCTTTATCATTGGCTGGGATTCGCATGTGGTAACTTGACCACATTTCAACACGTGGTACACAGTATTCGCTTTGCGTTATAGGATAATAAACACGGTTGGTAATTGAAGGTGTTATATTTTGGTTTGATAAAACGATAACGGCCTTGGGGTTATATTCAGTTATTTTTTCAATAAGTTCTGAATGGTTTTTAGCCAAGTTCTTACTTGTTATAAGTACGATATTGGTGTGCTGTGTTTCACCAAACGATGCTAACTTTTGATAGAAATAAGCATTGCTAGCTTGAAAAAGATTCAAAACATTATTTATCACCACTAAAGCAAACAAGCCAAGCGTAAGCCAAAAAATATGGTGATTCTTTAATAACAATAATCGTTGAGCGACAGCCACGCTTCTTCCTTAATCAAGTGAAGTAAAAGTGAGTGTTAAGCTTGCTGTATCATTTACAGAGACTTTTAAAAAGTCATATCCGTGCATTTTATCTGTGTTCCACTGACTGTTTTGCAGTGCAACACTTTTTTGCCATGAAATCATCGCAATATCATCAAAGCGAGTCATGGCCTCTCCCTTATTAGGAGCATAGTGCCTAAATTGTAGTTTTACACCCCGAGGTGGTTGTTTTTTTTGATCTAATGTAAATTCATCAGATGGTAATGTGAAATCGTGACTAAAGGATTGCCATGCTCTGTCACCACCTTCACTAATTAAGACCTGATGTTGTGAAAAAGCCAGATCATCTACCTCTGTGGTATAGGTGAGTAAGCTTTCTAGCTTGCCGCCGTTTTCAGATTGAATGTAGCCAAATAAAGAAAACTGCTTGCTAAGCATTGGTTGAAAATTTTCATCAGTTAGTTTCATCACACTCATTGTGTGTCTGAAGGGAATGATTGAGGGGGTATTATCAAACTCATCGCGTGTTGAGCATAAAGCTTGAATGCCATTGTGCGGGTTTTCAGTGCACGGTAAAACGCTATTACTGCTATGATCCCAGCGGCTAATTTCAAATGCATCGCTGTCGTTATCCCAATCTTCAAAGTCCCCAAAAATCATTAAATCTCGCCCAAAAGTAAGCTCATTTAAAGTGCCATTGGTGACTTCTATTGCCGATAGATAGGCGGCAGAAGAGGGAGCATACTCACGTAAATCAAGGATAGGAGTCTGTGAATTTACTTCAACGCTGACCTTGTGATTGCGTTTGGTTGCGTGTGCTTTTTTAAAGTACACCTCAGCATAATTATCGCGGGGGATAAGCGTAATATTATCGTCTGAAAATTCGGCTAGGCGCCTTAATAAATAGTGACTTAAAAAGCCCGTTGTAAAACGTGGTTTGTAATCTTCAATAAAAATAGGGTAGGCAAATGCACGCTGAACGGTTTGAGTTTGTTAGTCTAGTTCGACCATCACCGTTACCCCTAATAATGTATCGAGGCGAGCTTGATCAAACACGAGGTTACCTAACCCTAAAATGGCAGGCACATTATTATATACTGCAAAACCTTGTGCTACATGAGGATGGTGTGCAATGAGTAAGTCGGTATTTTGCGTTGATAAATCAACTAAGTGACTTGAAATAAAGCGCGAAGGAGAATAAGTGTATTCCTCACCACCATGTATTTGCGCAATAACAAAATTACTTGGGTGTATTTTTTCAAGCGTTTCTTGCACGTACTCTGCATTTGTTAAATCTGCGGCACCGCCTTTCATTGCATCGGTGACGTAAGTAAGTTCGTGTTCTTTTCCGGTAACTGTTGTAGCGGCAAAGAGTACTAAGTTGAATGTGTCGAGCTGAGCTGTAATAGGGCTGAATGCAGCAAATTCATCAAGACCTGCACCACTAAACAGCAGCCCTGTGTTTGATATTTCAAGTAGTGTGTCTTCTAAACCTGTTTGTAAATAATCGTAGATATGATTATTACCAAGTCCCACGTAATCAATCCCAATTTCTGTTAAGCCTTGTAACGAATCAGGTAACGAAAAAAAGCTAAATTCTTTGGTCGGATGAACGACAGCAGGGTTACTGGTAATCGGTGACTCTAAATTGACTGAAGCAAAATCTGCGTATTTAAACAGGGAAGCAATATCTTTAGTAATTGCGATGCTATCAGCTGCGGCTGTCGCTGGACGAATGAGTGCGTCACTCACATTGGGGATTGTGGTGCCCATTGTTGCGAGACTCGGGTCTAAGTAACGACGTCCAAACATTGAATCACCCCCAAATACCAGGCTTTTACTCGTTGCAGGTTTGGCATGGAGTTTGATTTGTGTGGTTGTCGAGTTTGGGTGATTTACAAGAATACCTACTTTGGTAAAGTAACTATTCTGTTGAATTGTAATGGCATGATTACCGTAACTCAGCTTATCAATAAATACCTGACCATTATTGTCAGTCGTATATTGTTGCTCTGCAATAGTCAGCGGAATGTTACTTAAGGGAGTTAAGTCGTCATTAACGACAGTCAGCGAAACACTAGCATGGCCTGTTAAAAGTGATTCACGTGCGTCGATCACATCTTGCTTTTGTTGTTGAGGTTTATCCTCATTTGGATCTTTTACTTTGCATGCCACTAAACCAAGACAAACAAATAAAAGCAAAAAATTCACGACTACTTTAAACAAATGATCCTCGTTTTTACTTTATTTACATTTCTTTAGGGCAATATTTACTGCGGACGCATTCTATCGACGTTAACAGATTGGAACAACCAAACATTGACTCTGAAAATTCAGATATTGTCCTCATAAATGCAACATGCCATCTACTTTTACACCCAAAATTGTAATTTTAGTGCTTTGTTTGTGCACCGAGTGTTAAGTGTAGTTTAAATTTAATACTTCGCAGATTTTTACTTTTAATTTTATACAACTAGCGCTGTGAAGAAAGGAATAAAAAGACAATAAAAAAGGCCTTTGCGGCCTTTTTGTGCGTATGGGCTTTCACAAAATGAAAGTTAGAATTTGTATTTAACACCTAGCATAGTAACAACTGGATCGATTTCTACCGTTGATGTGAGTGCTTTTGCGCCATCTGCATACACGGTTGCATCAGTATCGATATCGATTAATGCGACCATACCGTGTAGACCCCAGTTTTCATTCATCATGTAGTTGAAACCAGCTTGTGCTGCAAAACCAAATGAATCATCTAATTTTACTTCTACATCGTTTGTACCCAGCGTTGCTTTTAACGCTGCTGAAGCCTGCTCATCAAAGAACGTTGTATAGTTGATACCGACACCCACAAATGGACGGAATTTGTAAGTTGAATCTAAAAAGTGATATTGCGCGATCAACGACGGTGGTAATTGTTTAATGTCAGCAATCTTGTTGCCTGCTAAGCCACCCGTGCCTTGAACATCATGACTAAATGGGGTTGCTGCAACTAACTCAAGTACCCAATTATCATTAAATGCGTAATCGATAGTGATACCCACTTGTGTATTGTCATCACCACGTAAACCTAAAGTAGGTGCTTCGTTGATTTTTGAACTGTCGTTATCAGGGTTAACATTAATCGCACCGACGTTGACGCTTAAGTTAGCGTTTGCAACAGGAGAGAGTGCTAATAATGAAGTCAGTAATGCAATGCTTAATTTAGTTTTCATGCTGTTCTCCACGAACTACTTGTCTTGTTTAGTTGAGGCTATTATTACCGAGTCGACACAGCTAAAACCTGTTCTAGATCAAAGTTTCAAAAATGTTTGAACGAAGTGAAGCTTTTTTTTGATTTAGATTAAGTTTTTAACCAAGAACAGAAAAAAAGTAATTGACTCTTATCGGTTTTTTGAACCTCTAGAGTCGCTCTTTTTTATTGTTTATTTGTATTTAGTACATCTTAATTATTACTAAAAAAGGGCCTGCAACTGTGCCCTTCCTTGGCAGAGAGGGGCATTATTCATCATGGTTTTCGCAACAGTAACGTGCTGTGCAAAGCAGGCTTATTAATGAATGCAAATGACGATAATGCATGGCGAACAGTCATTACTTTCACTTTCACATTGCGGTAATAAAAGCGCGCTGTAATACCCTTACTTATCTCAGTGGCTAGGGTTATTATGAACTGCGTACTAAATTCACACGTTGAGCAACATTTATCTGCCTATGATGAGGTGGTTGATGTTTTACAAACCTTAATTCGATTTAAATCTGTCACACCCGCACAAGCAGGAGCGATTGATTGGTTAGCAAAAAAATTAACCACGGTTGGTTTTGAGTGTGATGTGTTTAGCGATAATCAAGTAACGAATCTAATCGCTAAAGTCTCATTTGGTGATGGACCCGTAGTGGCTTTCTCAGGGCATATTGATGTTGTTCCTGCTGCACAGGGTGATTGGAAAGTTGATGCGTTTTCGGGTGACATTGTTGATGGCGCTGTGTATGGACGCGGCGCCGCAGATATGAAAGGCGGTGTAGCTGCCATGTTATGTGCAACACAGGCGCTGCTGCAACAACGCAAAAACGTGCGAGGAACCTTTTATTGGTTGATCACCTCAGATGAAGAAGGCGAAGCCGAGTATGGTTCTCTTTTAATTGCACAGAAACTGGCTCAACAAGGCGTCATACTAGATGGGTGTCTCGTGGGTGAGCCAACCAGTCATTTGCATGTTGGTGATACGATTAAAAATGGTCGCCGCGGAGCGCTCTCTGCACGTTTATTTATAAAAGGGAAAGCGGGGCATGTTGCTTATCCTGAGAACACCGTGAATGCGGCACATATTAGCGCAGAGGTCGTAAAGCGACTCATCGCCATTAACTGGTTTAAAGATGAACCAAGCTCAGAAACGACATTACAAGTAACCGGTATTAATATTGCCAATGTGGTCGATAATCTTGTGCCTGCACAGTGTGAATTAACGTTTAATGTACGTTACAGCCATGGCTATAAAAGTACCGATATAAAAAATGAAATTCAGGCTGCCTTAGCTGATCTTTCGCAGCACCTACAGGTGCAGTGGGAGCGCCCATGTGAGTCTTATTAC
Organism: Pseudoalteromonas sp. bablab_jr011; assembly: GCF_016464045.1. Taxonomy (NCBI): domain Bacteria; kingdom Pseudomonadati; phylum Pseudomonadota; class Gammaproteobacteria; order Alteromonadales; family Pseudoalteromonadaceae; genus Pseudoalteromonas; species Pseudoalteromonas sp. bablab_jr011. The sequence goes on from NZ_JACDWU010000192.1 coordinate 9,108, forward strand.
ACCCCCCATAAATCAGGCGGCTGTTTGCTCAAACAGGTTGAGCAGGCGATACATCAAGTAACTGGCACATTTCCAGTCTTAAGCACTCACGGTGGTACATCAGATGGCCGTTTTTTTGCGAGTGAGCATACGCAAGTAATTGAATGTGGTGTGCGAAACCACACTATTCATCAGGTGAATGAACATGTTCCTGTGGCCGACTTACTACTCATTGAAAAAATTTACAGCGAGCTGTTGGTTAATATCTTTAGCAATGTTAACACCTAAAAAGCATAGATAATCGGCCGATTGGCCGATATCCACTGTGTGTTTTAGCGAGACTCGCCCAAATAGCGTTTAGCTTTACTGGCCTTTACTTTATTAAGATCAACCAGTACAAGACCATCGATACAATTATTAAACTCAGGATCGATACTAAAGCTGAGAAATTGTACGCCGCCGGGTTCGCATAATTCGGTATATTGTTTAAACAAAGTGGGGACTTGAGCGCCAATATTAGCCAGAATATGCTTCAGCTCTACAAAATCCTCTTTAATATCATTCCCTGAAAATAACTGAGTACATTGTTCACGCTGTTGTTCAGTATGACGAAATTCATTGTTGGGTATCGCTAATGTTCGCTGCGCACCGTAATAATGCTGATAGTAATGAACGAGTAAAGATTTTGCTTGTTCGGGTAAGGCATTTGATACACTAACAGCACCAAATAAATAGCGATATTGCGGGTACCTATTTACAAATGCGCCAATACCAAACCATAAGTAATCGAGGCTTTTTCTGCCCCAATATTTGGGCTGTACAAAACTGCGACCCAGCTCAATACCTTGTGCGAAATATGGCGCCATTTCGTCGCTGTAACTAAATAAGCTATCGGTATACAGTCCCTTTTGGCCATGTTTTTCTATAATATCTTTTGCACACGCAAGACGATATGCACCAACTAGTTCCAGTTGTTTTGCATCCCACAGTACGAGGTGCTGATAATCCATATCGTATTTATCAATATCACGTCGCTTACCACTGCCTTCACCGACAGCACGAAAGGCTATTTCGCGTAAACGACCGAGTTCACGAAAAATCGGAGAGCTACCGCTATATTGATAAAGATAAATTTTCATTCCGTCTGATGTTTCACCGAGCAGTTCGCACTGTTCAATGGCTTTCTTTAAATCCTTAGTGGCCTCTGGGCTTGCGATTGGCGTTTGTGTTTTTAAAGGTAATGGCTTTTTAGTGATCAGGCGATAAAGCTGCTTTCTGATTAATTGCGCAATTTCTTTATCTTTTAAATTCTCAATTAAATATGACTCAGGCGGTATTGATGCACCAATTTCAAACTCTAACGATTTTTGTCGTTGTTTAAACATTTCTTTGACCAATAACAAGCTTGCTAATGGTTTGTAGATCATCGAAGTGCCATAAAATAGTGGGCTGTTTTTGGCTTTAATATAAATTGGCAAGATCGGCGCGTTGGCTTTTTTTGCCATGCGTAAAAAGCCGCTGTTCCACTTACAATCTTTGATACCTGTAGGGCTTAGTCGTGACACTTCACCAGCCGGAAATATTAATAATGCGCCTTCTGATTTTAAATGCTGTTGAATATTGGCCAGCTCTTTCTTTTTACTTGTCCCCGATAAGTTGTCGACGGGTAATAACAATGAGTGCATTGGCGTGATTGACATCAGCATGCGGTTAGCAACGACTTTAAGGTCGGGTCTAATGCTGGATAGCACTTTGATTAATGCTAATGCATCGAGCGAGCCAATTGGATGGTTCGCAACAATAACAACATGACCCTCACTGGGGATGTGTTCCATTTGTTTTGGTTTGTAACGTGTATCAAAGTCAAGTTCATCGAGTACTTGCTCAACAAACTCGAGCCCCTGTAAGTGAGGGTAGGCATCGCCAAAGGCAACAAACTCTTGTTCATGTAATAAATAGCCTAGCCCCTTTTTTACCAACCCTTTTACTTTTGGTGAATTTTCTAACTGTGGTAAATTTGCTTCTATTACTTTATCAACACTGATCATACACACCTCAATCTTAAACGCATCTAGCGATATAAGTAGGGTAAAAGCTCGCTGTGACAGTTAAGTTGCAGTTGTGTGACTTTTTAAAGAGCGCTAACGATAAGCGGAGAACAAAATGATTTTACTTGTGGCAATCACTGGCCGAGATTGCAGTCAATTAATTGAACGATTACGTACTTTATTACCCGAAGTGGAAGTACAGTTGTGGTCAGAATGTACAGATTATAGCGCCGTTGAATTTGTATTGGCGTGGAATGCGCCTGCAGACTTATGGGCTAAACTCCCTAATTTAAAAGCTGTGTCGTCGTTTGGTGCAGGCGTAGACAGCATTGACTTAACGGCGATTGCCCCCTCTGTTCCTGTGGTACGTATTGTCGACGAGACCCTTGCCAGCGATATGGCTGAATATGTGTTGACCCATGTATTAGCGCAAAAATTAAGATTGAAAGAATATTTTTTAAAACAATCACAAGGAGCATGGAAACCCAAACGAGCCTATGCACATCAGCATGTGGGTATTTTAGGCTATGGTGAGCTTGGAAAGGCATGTGCCAAACGTTTGGTGGCGAATGGTTTTACGGTAAGTGCATGGTCAAATAGCGAAAAACAAGAACAACAGGTTACTTGTTACCATACAGAAAATGGCTTGAATACAATGCTAAAACAGGTTGACTACTTGGTGTGTTTGTTGCCTCTTAATCAACATACTACAGGCATTATTGATGCTGCATTATTAAGTAAGCTGCAAAATCATGCGGTGCTCATTAATGTTGCCCGTGGTAAGCATGTTGTTGACGCCGATTTGCTGGCGGCTTTAGATAACAATTCCTTACGTGGCGCAACGCTTGATGTGTTCGCTGAAGAGCCTTTACCTGAAGGGCACCCATTTTGGTCTCATGATAAAATTACACTCACTCCTCATTGTGCTGCTTTATCGGATATAAACACGGTAACTGAACAAATTGCAGGTAATGTAAAAAGGTTGCTAAATGGGGAAAAGCTAGTAAATCTGGTTGATAGAACAAAAGGTTATTGACATCTAATAAATTATTTTATTAAACAGCTTGTTAACATCTGTAACTTTGCTATGCTGTTGGTGGACAATAAACCAACAATAATAATAAGAGGTGTTATGAAATCTAATCAAGGTGGGGCAAAACTTAGCTTAGTGGTGGTGTCTGTAATCGTATTAGGTATATCTGCATGGTTTAATCAAGCCAATGCTGCAGGTGTTGACGTACCAGAAATTGTACAAAGTCAATCATAACGTTTTAAGAGGTGCTTCGCAAAGTGAGCGTTGCACCTGATTACATCTAAATTATGTTATTAACTTCTCTTAGAATGGCGCTCTCTATTCTCGTGCTTTTTCTCATCTGACTTTTTGATCATTACATAGGTAGCACCGTTGCCACCATGCTGCTTAAGTGCGCTGTGAAACGCAAGTACAGCGGGTATTTCTTGTAGCCACTTATTGGTGTAGCTTTTTAAGATACCCGGTTTTGATTTATTTTTAATACCAATTCCATGGCGAATTAACACCACGCGAATATTGCGCAGGTGACAATCATTAATAAAATTGAATAAGGTGCTACGGGCATGTTGGAGTGCCTGCCCATGCAAATCTAGGGTTGCATCAAGCTGATATTTCGCTAAGCGAAGATTTTTATAAACTTGGGCTTGAACGCCATCTTTCTTGAACGCTAAAACTGCGTGTGGATCAAGTAATTCAACGAACTCACTGCGAAGGTAGTTTTCATCGATTGCGAGATCAGACTCAGCGGCTTTACGTTTTTCTTGTTGTGACAGAGAAGGGCCTTGCTTGGTGGTATCGAGTTTTACAGTATCGTGCTTGAGAGGCTTTACATCTTCCATAGAAGAGAGAAATAAGTCGAAGTCGTTTAATGACATAAGGCACCTCTAAAATATCTTTATACGGAATATATGGTATCTCAGTTCAGTCATATTGTAAGTAAAAAAAAGCCCAAACATAGCGATGTTTGGGCGTAAAGGATGATAGAAGCGTTAAAGTGCTCTATCAAATAATCTTGGGAGAAGATTAACCTTGATTAATATTCAATTGGCCAAAAGTGTAGACCTTGAATAAATAAAATGTGTTGATCAACACTAAGCTCATATTTGAGATCACACTTGATGACATCAGATCTAAACTAAACGATAAAAATAATAAACTACACGCGCTAATAGCAGCAAAACGCAATAAGGTTAACTGATTAATAAAAAAAGCACCTAATCCTAGTGCAAGTAACGTAAAGTTTAAAAGCCAATCTAGCTCGTTTAGCATGGTCGTATCTAATAGTGTCTGTGTTGAAAAAGGAGCGCCATTATGGTGATCTTTTACACAGCTTTCAACCAAGTAATTTTTTATTTTCAGATTAGATTTTTTAATCCATTATTAGCTTTTTCATTGCCGCAAAAAAACCGCTTTGCTCTGTTACACGGTATTTTTGGCAACTCGCAGGGTCGCGTTTATCTTGGCATAAGTAAATCACATTACGGCTAAGGTCTGCGCGGGGTATAAGGGTTGAGTCAAAGAGGTTTGCTCCGTAGCCAAAAACACCTGGCCAATACACGCTTTGAGATACCATCCCCAGTTTTTCATAGGTAATGAGAACGGGCTTGGGCGTAATTAGCATAATTAATACAACAGTGGCAATTGCATACCAACGGTTTGCACTTTTTTTAACCGGTTCGGAGGCGCCTGCCTGCTGCACCGTTTGGGGGGAGACACGTTGCGGGTTTGCAGGTCGTCGTTTTGTTGTCGATGTTGGTTTTTTTCGTGCTGGTGTTTTACCTAACAGCGATTGTTTTTTTATTTTATTAGACATAAAGCTTATCTGGCCTTTTATACATAGCTCTCTATAATGAGATTATAACGAAGTTTTTGATATAATAGTCAAATTCAGATCATATAACACTGATTGTCTTATTGCGTCACAGAGTTACATTCAATTAGTGTGAACCTTTATTGCTTAAGAGGAATAGTATGGATACGCAGCTTTCAATTCTTATCGTTGACGATGTGGGAACAGTTCGTAGTTTTTTAAATCAAACGCTCATGCACTTGGGGATTGATGACGTGCGTGAGGCTTCAACGGCTGCGCAATGTTTAAGTGAATGTAAAGAGAAAGAGTTTAATATCATTTTTTTAGATATTGAATTGCCAGATGGCGATGGTAAAGAAATTATTTCTCATATTAACGACATTTCACCAGAGGCGAATGTGGTGATGGTGTCAGCCCATTCAACAGTTGAAAATGTGAAAGATGCAATTGATAAAGGCGCTAAAGGGTTTGTTGTTAAGCCGTTTACACCGAAGAAAATTGCGGCAATGTTGAAAAAGTTCTACCCAGAGCTGGAAATTGTGTAACGTCAAATTTCAGGTAAAAAAAAACCGGCAAAAGCCGGTTTTTTTATATCTTTCAAAAACAAATTATAGCGCTTTGATTTTAGCTGCTAAACGGCTCTTATGACGAGCTGCTTTGTTTTTGTGGATTAGACCTTTAGTTGCGTAACGGTCTAGGATAGGTGTTGCAACAGCAAATGCTGCTTGTGCAGCTTCTTTGTCGCCCGCTTCAATTGCAGCAACTACTTTTTTGAAGTAAGTGCGCATCATTGAACGACGGCTTGCGTTATGTTGACGATTTTTTTCGCTCGTGATAGCGCGTTTTTTTGCAGACTTGATGTTAGCCAAGGTTTGCTCCTAACAATCTTAAAATAAGCTTAATTTAAAGGCCGTGGAATATGCCTGTTTTTATCATGAATGTCAATGAATTTTTGACAGCTCAAGAAAAACTGCTCCTTATAACGAACATCAATTTGCCGCTTTAGCAGTTAATATCGCCATTGTAACAAAGCGTCGTGTCCGAGCCTAGTGCTTTAGAGATATTTTAGGCATAATCGCCCATCTTAAAGGTTTTTTGATAATAGGTTTAAGGTGGCAAAAGGATTATTTCGTTCCGGGATGATTGTCAGTGCGATGACGATGATTTCGCGTATTTTAGGGTTAGTTCGCGATGCGGTTGTTGCTAACTTGCTGGGTGCAAGTGCGGCAGCTGATGTGTTTTTATTTGCTAATAGAATCCCTAACTTTTTACGACGTCTATTTGCCGAAGGCGCATTTGCACAGGCATTTGTGCCCGTATTGTCTGAAATAAAAGAGCAGCAAGGTGACGACAAGGTTAGACTCTTTGTCGCGCAGGCTGCGGGCACTTTGGGCACAATTTTGCTGATCGTCACTTTATTTGGTGTGATTGCCTCGCCAGTGATTGCTGCTTTATTTGGTACTGGCTGGTTTATTGATTGGTGGCAAGGGGGAGAGGATGCCGCTAAGTTCGAATTAGCGAGTGCGTTATTAAAGCTCACGTTTCCGTACTTGTTTTTTGTGAGTCTTGTTGCTCTTAGTGGCGCAGTAATGAATGTGTATAACCGCTTTGCCGTGGCCGCATTTACCCCTGTATTATTGAATATTTCAATTATTGCCTGTGCTATTTTTCTGCATGATAAATTTGCAGTAGGTGCTTATGCATTAGCAATAGGGGTGTTCATTGGTGGCTTGGTGCAACTGATTTTTCAGCTGCCATTTTTGTATCGAGCGGGCATGTTGAGCCGACCTAAATGGGGGTGGCAAGACGAAAATGTCGTGAAAGTACGAAAGTTGATGTTACCGGCCTTGTTTGGTGTATCGATTAGTCAAATTAATTTATTGCTCGATACCATGATTGCCTCAATGCTTATGACAGGCTCCATTGCCTGGCTTTACTATTCAGACAGATTGATAGAGTTCCCCCTTGGGTTATTCGGTATTGGTATTGCAACAGTGATTTTACCGGCACTGTCTAAATTACATAGTACGAAAAGCACACTTGATTTTCAGCATACGCTTGATTGGGGAGTGCGATTTGTTATTTTCTTAGGTTTACCAGCCATGTTTGGTTTAATGGTGATAAGCCCGTTGATCATCACGGTGCTTTTTGACCATGGTGCGTTTCAAGACGGTGAAATTGATCACGTTCAAGCGGTTAGTTATGGCGTGATGGCGTACTCGGTAGGATTAGTCAGTTTTATGTTAATCAAGGTGTTAGCGCCTGGTTTTTACTCGCGACAAGACACTAAAACCCCCGTGAAAATAGGCATAAAAACCTTGGTTCTAAACATGGTATTTAACATCATGTTAGCGCCTTTTATTGGTTATTTAGGGTTAGCTTTAGCAACGTCTATGTCGGCCAGCTGTAACGCGTTTTTACTTTATCGGCAGTTACGCAAAGAAGGGGTTTATCAGTTTTCTTCAATGAGCGTCGGTTTTACATTTAAGTGTTTGTTTTCGAGTATTTTGATGGCGACTGCGGTATGGTATGCAGGTCAGCACTTTGCATGGCGAAGCTGGCACTTTAGTGAACAAGTTATGTTGTTGGCAGGGCTGCTTGTGTTGGCTGTATTGGTATACTTTGTTGTGCTCTTTATTTTAGGAATACGACTAAATACGATAAAAAGTGTTGCAACTACTGAATCCAACTAAAAAAAAGATTATAATCGGCGCTTCAAGCCCGATGAACATGTTTTGGGCGTGCTGACAAAGGCAAATAGGTGGCATGGAGTTAATTAGAGGTATTCATAATATTCGCGCACAACACTATGGTTGCGTGTTAACGATTGGGAACTTTGATGGTGTGCATTTAGGCCATGCTGAAGTGATTAAAGGCTTGCTACTTGATGCGCAAAAACATCAGTTACCCAGCACTGTTATGTTATTTGAGCCTCAGCCACAAGAGTTTTTTGCTAAAGATAACGCACCCGCTCGATTGACACGTTTGCGTGATAAGCTTCGATTGTTAGCAGAGCTGGGTGTTGAACGCGTAATTTGTATTAGTTTTAATCAGCAGTTTGCTAACATGGAAGCAGAGCAGTTTGTTAACGAAGTCTTGGTTGATAAGCTCGGCGTGAAAGCGCTCACTGTCGGTGATGATTTTTGTTTTGGAAAACGTCGCAGTGGTGACTTTGCGTTGCTAAAAAATATGGGTGCAGCGCTGAATATAGATGTTAAAAGTACGGCCAGCTTTCGTCGTCTTAATGACAGAGTAAGTAGCACACTAATCCGCCATGCGCTAGCAGCAGGGCAATTAGAAGAGGCTAAAACGATGCTGGGTCATGGGTATGCGATTTCTGGACGTGTTATTCACGGTTGGGCAAAAGGCCGTGAGCTTGGTTTTAGAACGGCAAATATTGCCTTGAAACGTCAAGTATGCCCAGTAAATGGCGTATTTGCGGTGAAAGCGACCGTTGGCAATGAACAGCTGTTTGGGGTTGCAAATATTGGCAACAAACCCACATTTAACGGGACACGCGCATTATTAGAAGTTCACCTTTTTAACTTTGCGCAGGACATTTACGGACAATTTATGCATGTGGAGCTTGTAAAAAAGCTTCGCGATGAGAAAAAATTCGAGACATTAACACAACTGACGGCGCAGATTGCAGATGATGTAACCGCCGCTAAGCAGTGTTTTGGTTTAAATTAGGTAGCCGATACGGAAAGTAGGATTAATGAGCGACTACAAACATACTTTGAATTTACCGGAAACAGCGTTTCCAATGCGCGGCAATTTGGCACAACGTGAACCAACTATGCTTAAAACATGGTATGAAGACGATCTATATGGTCAAATTCGCAGCGCTAAAAAAGGTAAAAAAACCTTCATTTTGCATGACGGCCCTCCGTATGCAAACGGTGACATCCATTTAGGCCACTCTGTAAACAAAATTCTTAAAGACATTATTGTTAAGTCAAAAACCTTGTCTGACTTTGATGCGCCTTATGTGCCTGGTTGGGACTGCCATGGTCTACCTATTGAATTAATGGTTGAAAAGAAAGTTGGCAAGCCTGGCGTTAAAGTGTCAGCGGCTGAGTTTCGTGAAAAATGTCGCGAATATGCTAAAAAGCAAGTTGAAGGTCAAAAAACAGACTTTAAACGCTTAGGGGTATTTGGTGATTGGGACAAGCCTTACCTGACCATGAACTTTGACTTTGAAGCGAATGCAATCCGTGTATTAGGCCGTATTATTAAAAATGGTCATTTACATAAAGGTGCTAAACCGGTTCATTGGTGTACAGATTGTGGTTCAGCGCTTGCTGAAGCAGAAGTTGAATACCAAGACAAACAATCACCTGCTATCGACGTACGCTTTGAGTTTGCAGATCAAGATGCCGTTATTAACGCATTTGAACTTGCCGATGGTCATCAAGGTACAGGCGCTGTAAGCACTGTTATCTGGACAACTACACCGTGGACACTTCCTGCCAACCGCGCAGTGGCTGTTCATGAAAAGCTTGAGTATGCATTAGTTCAAGTTGATGACGAGGGCGCGCAACAGCGTTTGATCTTAGGCTCTGAACTCGTTAAAGATGCGATGGATCGTTACGGTTTCAATCATTACCATGTACTGGGTTATGTTAAAGGTGCTGCCTTAGAAAACTTACACGTTGCTCACCCTTTTTATGACTTCACAGTGCCTGTGATTGTTGCTGATCACGTAACGACAGATTCGGGTACGGGGGTTGTTCACACTGCACCTGGTCATGGTCAAGAAGATTTCGCGGCTGGTCTTGCATATGGTTTAGAAGTAGCAAACCCGGTGGGTGCAAATGGTGTTTATTTACCTGATACGCCACTGTTTGCAGGTCAACATGTATTTAAAGCCAACGCGAGTGTTATTGATGTATTAACAGAAAATAACGCGCTGTTGCATCATCATGCACTCAATCATAGTTACCCACATTGCTGGCGTCATAAAACGCCAATCATCTTCCGTGCTACACCACAATGGTTTGTAAGCATGGATCAAGCGAACCTTCGTCAAGATTCATTGAATGAAATCAAAAAGACAGAGTGGTTACCTGAGTGGGGTGAAAGCCGCATTGCGAACATGGTTGAAGGCCGACCTGATTGGTGTATTTCACGTCAGCGTACATGGGGTGTACCTATTGCATTGTTCGTTGATAAAGACACAGGGGCGTTACACCCGAATACGCAAGCATTAATCGAAGAAGCGGCTAAGCTAGTTGAAAAATCAGGTATTCAAGCGTGGTACGATTTAGACCCTGCAACATTACTTGGTGATGACGCTGATCAGTACATGAAAGTGCAAGATACTTTAGATGTTTGGTTTGATTCAGGTGTGACTCACGCGTGTGTTGTTGATGCGCGTGAAGACTTGACGGGCCCAGCAGATCTTTACCTTGAAGGGTCTGACCAACATCGTGGTTGGTTTATGTCGTCAATGATGACATCGGTTGCAATTAATGGCCATGCACCTTACAAGCAAGTGTTAACGCACGGCTTCACCGTTGATGAAAACGGCCGTAAGATGTCTAAGTCACTGGGTAACGTTATTTCACCACAAAATGTGATGAACAAACTAGGTGCTGATATTTTACGCCTATGGGTTGCATCAACAGACTTTACTGCAGAGATGACGGTTTCGGATGAAATCTTCAAGCGCTCGGCAGATCGTTACCGTCGTATCCGTAACACGAGCCGTTACTTACTTGCTAACTTAAATGGTTTTGATCCAAAAACAGATCACGTTGCTATCGACGATATGGTTGAACTAGACCGCTGGATTGTTGGTCGTGCTGCCGAATTACAAGATGAAATTTTAGCTGCTTACGACAAGTACCAAATGTTACTTGTAACGCAAAAATTAATGAATTTCTGTACGGGTGAGCTTGGTTCATTCTATTTAGATGTAATCAAAGACCGTCAATACACAGCGAAAAGCGATAGCCATGCACGCCGCTCATGTCAAACAGCGCTTTATCACATTGCAGAAGCAATGACGCGTTGGATGGCACCAATCTTAAGCTTCACTGCACAAGAGATTTGGGAAGCATTACCGGGCGAGCGTGATAAATTTGTATTCACATCAGTGTGGTACGATGGCCTTAAAGCCTCTACGCAAGGTAAGTTCAGTAACGATGATTGGCTCACAATTCTAAATGTACGTGATGAAGTGAACCGCGTATTAGAAGCGGCGCGTAAAGAAGACATTATTGGTGCGACTTTACAAGCAAATGTCAGTATTTATGCAACTGAAGCGTTAAGTTCAAAACTTGCCGCATTAGGTGATGAATTACGCTTTGTATTATTAACTTCTGGTGTCACTGTTGAAACGGTTACTGAACAACCACAAGGTAGCCAAGCAACTGAAATTGATGGCTTGTTCATCAACGTTACAGCAACAACGGCAGAAAAATGTGAACGTTGTTGGCATTACTGTGATGATGTAGGTGCTGAGCCTGCTCATCCTGAAATCTGTGGCCGTTGTGTTAGCAATGTTGATGGCGACGGTGAACAACGTCAGTTCGCATAGGAGTTGTTTGTGAGCAAACTAGCCGGAAAAAGTGGCTTAGTATGGTTATGGCTGAGTCTACTACTTTTAGTAGTAGACCATGCGACAAAAACACTTGTTGTAAATACCATGACCTACAAAGAATCTATTGAAATTTTGCCATTCTTTAATTTTACCTATGTGCATAACTATGGTGCTGCCTTCAGCTTTTTAAGTGATGCTGGTGGTTGGCAACGCTGGTTTTTAAGCTTAATTGCTGTGGTTATTAGTGTGCTTTTAACATGGTGGTTAAAACGTTTACCTGCCAGTAATAAGGTGTTGTGCTCTGCGTATGCACTTGTACTTGCGGGTGCGATTGGTAATTTATACGATCGTATTGTCTATGGTTATGTAATAGACTTTTTGCATGTGTATTATGAAAATTGGCACTTCCCAGCGTTCAATATTGCCGACAGTGCAATTTGTATCGGTGCAGCATTACTTTTATACGATGCCTTTACAGGCGAAAGTCCTAAGGAGCAAAAAGCATGAGCCAAGCAGTAATTGGTGAAAAGTCTGAAGTGATCTTTCATTTCTCAATTAAATTAGAAGATGGCTCAGCAGCTGATTCGACGAAGGTGCACAATAAGCCGGCAAAATTAAGAATGGGCGATGGTAGTCTAACCGCCAACTTTGAAAAGTGTTTGTTAGGCCTAGCCGCAGGCGAGAGTAAGTCATTTGAACTTGAACCTGAAGATGCCTTTGGGCAACCAAACCCAGATAATATTTACTATGTAGACCGCAGTAAGTTTGGCGCTGACACTCCAGCTGAGGTGGGGAACATTATTGCCTTCACTCAACCTGATGGCACTGAATTACCAGGACTTGTCCGTGAGGTACAAGGTGAGTCTGTAACGATTGATTTCAATCATCCACTTGCTGGCCAGCGTTTAACCTTTGAAGTCGATATTTTAGAGGTAACAGGGTAATGGATATTTTATTAGCTAACCCACGTGGTTTTTGTGCAGGTGTTGACCGCGCAATCAGTATCGTTGAGCGAGCACTAGATATCTTTGAAAAGCCTATTTATGTGCGACACGAAGTGGTGCATAACCGCTATGTAGTAGACGGTCTTAAAAACCGCGGTGCTGTATTCGTTGAAGAACTTGATCAAGTTCCTGATGACAGCATTGTTATTTTTAGTGCTCACGGTGTATCTCAAGCGGTACGCAGTGAGGCTAAGCGTCGTGAATTAAAAGTTTTCGATGCAACCTGTCCGCTAGTTACCAAAGTACATATGGAAGTAACGCGCGCGAGCCGTAAAGGCATCGAGTGCATTTTAATAGGTCATCATGGTCACCCTGAAGTAGAAGGCACCATGGGGCAATATAATAACGAAGCAGGGGGGATCTACTTAGTAGAAACACCGGAAGATGTTGCAAATCTGACGGTTAAAAATCCTGACAATTTATTTTATTGCAGTCAAACAACCTTGTCGGTTGATGACACTGCCGATGTTATTGATGCTTTACGTACAAAGTTTCCTGCAATTGATGGTCCGCGTAAAGATGATATATGTTATGCGACACAAAACCGTCAAGATGCGGTGCGTGACTTAGCAGATAAAGTTGATGTGTTACTGGTTGTGGGAGCTAAGAATAGCTCAAACTCAAATCGTTTACGTGAACTTGCAGATAAAATGGGCACTAAAGCGTATTTAATTGATGATGCAAGTAACGTTGAAGCTGATTGGTTTAACAACGTCAATGCCGTAGGGGTTACTGCGGGCGCATCTGCACCAGAAGTGTTAGTGCAGCAAGTAATTACTCGTCTAAAAGAATTGGGTGGAAACCAAGTTGTTGAAAACCCTGGCGAAGAAGAGAATATAGTATTTGCCGTTCCTGTTGAGCTACGCTAATCTAAACAAGTAGTTAACAACAGATACTAGGAGAGCCCATGAGCACACAGCCAAATCAAAACGGCTTGTTGATTGCGGCTCTTTTTCAATCCCGAGGTGTGCTTGCTACACTCGTGGTAAGTCAAGTTATTGCTATTTTACTAGCGTTTGCCCCTGCAACCGAAGGCGATGTATGGCTTCGTCTTGCCATTTTCAGTTTCTTTTTGCACTTAATCTTTCTGACGAGTGTTGCTGCACTGTATATTTTTAGAAAATACTTGGCACGCTATTCTAATAATTTCCAACTACTTATCCTGACTATTTCATTATTGCTATCAACGTGTTTTTACAGTGTGGCTGTATTATCTCTCTTTGCAGATATTTATTATATTGAATCAGCGGGCTATTTTATCGCGAGTAATGTACTCATAATCTTTTTAGTGGCGGCATTATTTAGTCAATTTGTTGTTATACAAAACCAAAAAGAGCTACAAACCAAAGCATTAGCGCATGCTGAGTTAGATGCGTTACAAGCACGTATTCGTCCACACTTTTTATTCAATAGCTTGAACACAGCTGCCGAGCTAACGCATTATGATGCCGAAGCCGCCGAGCAAGCTATTTTGGCTTTAGCTGCGTTGTCCCAAGCTGCGATGAAAAGCGGTAAAGCGATTTCTTTGCAAGACGAGCTGATATTATGTGAGCAATATATTGCACTTGAGCGTTGGCGTTATGGCGAGCGATTAACGGTTAACTGGCAGATGCCAGCGTGCGTCCCAGACGTTGAAATTCCGTGTCTAACGATACAGCCTATTATTGAGAATGCGGTGTATTATGGCCTTGAACCGGCTTCTGAGAGCACAAAAATTACCATAGAGATGCATATAACCGATAAAAGCTATACGTTTATTATTATTAATCCTGTGCTTGAAAATGCAGAGCAGCGCCGCGCTGGTAATGGCATGGCACTTGAAAACATTCGCCAAAGGTTGGCGCTTTTTTATCACTATCGTGCCAAGTTAACCACCACACATCGCGATAGTGAGTTTAGAGCTAAACTCGTTATTTCAAGGCAGGAAATTACATGATCAATGTTTTGATTGTTGACGATGAACCGCTGGCTCGGGCACGTGTTAGGCGTTTATTAACCATGCATCCTAACTACCATGTTGTTGGCGATGCAGACAATGGTGAGCAGGCGGTAACGCTGTGTAAAGAGTTGCAACCGGATATCGTGTTATTAGATATTAATATGCCAAAATTAAGCGGCTTAGAGGTCGCAAAGGCATTAAAGCTGCTTGCTATACCTCCGGCTGTGGTGTTTTTAACTGCCCATTCTGAACATGCTCTAGAAGCATTTGAGTTAGCGGTAGATGGCTATTTAGTAAAACCTATAACCGAGCAAGCACTTACAAAAACCTTACTGCAACTTAGCAAACTAAATCGTACACAAGTTAATAGGCCTGTTCATTCACATATCACTTATCAGTTAGCGGGTGCTATGCGCCGAGTCAATATCGACGATGTGGTGTGCTGTGTTGCAGAGCAAAAATATACGCGACTCATTTTTGTTGGCGGTGAAGCTATTATCGAGCATAGCTTGAAACAGCTTGAAAGTACGTACTCACAACAATTATTGCGTATTCATCGTAATACCTTGGTTAATAAGCTGCATATACAGAGCCTACATTGCTCTGTGTCGAGTGGTCATCATTTGATAATGCGACATTATGATGAACCTCTCACCATTAGCCGTCGAGCACTTAAAACCGTAAAACAAGCGATGGGTGAATAGTTTTACCACACAGTTTTACGGTGCCAATTTTCGATGCTGTTTTAGTCGGTATGTTCGGACCGCTTATCAATAAATTTGACCGTTCATCTAAACCCTCATTGCTATTTATTATTGTCCTTTTATGCTTATTGTATGGAAATCTATGAGCTGATTTTAATATGACACGGCATTCACATGTTCAAGGCTTTACCTTAGTTGAAGTACTTATTGCTTTTGTGATTTTAAGCTTTGGGTTGTTAGGCGCTGTAGCGCTGCAGGCAAAAGCTAAGCAAGCTAGTTTTGATTCAATGCAGCGTGCTGCAGCGGTGGCGTTAGGAAACGATATTATTCAACGAATGCGAGCAAACGATTCCACAGGATTTACAGCCCTCTATAATGGCACTTTCACAAGTGACACTGCGTTAAATACCAATTTACAATGCTACAACGCAGCGTGTAATGCTCAGCAACTTGCAGCCCTTGATAAACAGCAATGGGTGCGGGCTATTCAAGCGCGTGAAAATACCGGGGCTTTAGATGATGCAACGGTGTGTATCAAGAGCACGCCTGTCGCAGCGGGTAATGCAAGTGAATTTAATATTAACGTGGTGATCAGTTGGCAAGGTCGACAAGCAATTAAAGCAAATGCAGGTACGTCGGCAATTGAATGTGGTGCTGCCAATGATAAGCGTCGTTTAATTGTGCTTGAAAGCTATATTTACTTAAGGTCTTGATATGAGAAAGCATGCAGGATTTACGTTAGTTGAAATGATGGTTGCGCTATTTATAGGCGGACTTGTTTTAGGTGGCGTTATGTTCACCTATATTAGTATGAAAGTGACCACGCGTGACACCATGACAATTGGTGAGTTACAAGAAACAGGCCGATTAGCGATTAATATTATGCAACGTGATATTGAGCAAATAGGCTTTTGGGGAACATTTTATGAAGACTCGTTTTCGCCAGCAAATACAGAGTCAACCGCTAATCCTACTCCCGATTGTTCTCAGGGGCTTAACAATGGTAGTTTCCCGGTTAAAACAGCCACGAGTAACTTTCGCTCGGTGTATGCAGTGTTAACCGCGACTGGTGATGCATTAGGCTGCATAAAAAACGCTAAAAAAAATACAGATGTTCTGCAGTTAAAGTTTCTTGAAGGTTTGCAAATTCGACCTGATGATACAGGTGCTGGCAGTTATTACTTTGTTGCCGAACAAGAAAGAGCTCAGTTTGTACAAGGGCCAATTGATGGTGCCTCACTTAATGTTAACGCGACTGTGTGGCGTTATCGTCATCACGTTTATTACATTTCTGAGCAAAATTACACAATAAATAACCAATCTGTCACTGTGCCCGTTTTAATGCGCAGACGTTTAAAACCAGGTTCAGGCATGGTTGCAGAAACGATAATGGAAGGGGTTGAGGACATGCACTTTGTATTTGGTCTCGATACAACCAATAATAGCCGCGTTGATACGTATAAAAGCATTAACCAAATGACGAATACTGATTGGGAAAACCGTCATGGCATCTTAACTGTGCAAGTTTTCCTATTAGTCAGAGCGCTTACCCCAGATGGCGATTTAAATATTCAAAATCAAACGTATACCTTGGGTGAAGATGAAAGTAGTAGAGAGCTAACCTTTACTGATAATTACCGTCGAGCATTGTTTACCACGACTATTCGCTTAAATAATGTGGGAGCTAATTTATGGCGTATATAACGTTAGCAAAAAGACAACAAGGCGTTGTGTTAATTGTTGCTCTTATTATGGTTGTCGCAGTTACAGGCATTGCAGTTACTCTCATGAGTAGCAGTAGTATTGACATTAAAATCACCAATGCAGCACAAGAACGTGAAGCTGCAGAAAATGAGTTAATTGGCACGGTACAGCGCGTAATAGCCAACCAAGCTGCTGCAGGGGCAAATAGTGCCTTTTTTAAAAGAGCGTCAGCAATACCTGGCGGAGTTCATGATTTAGGGAATATTGGCGATGCATCAAGTTCGATGGTTAATTTAAATAACGGCCCGAGTGATATTCCTTGTCCACGCAAGTTTAATTTTACAGCGGGTGTGTCATGCAACATGTTGCAAATAGATACATCAATTACCTATGGCTCTAAAAGTAATCACACACTCACAATCACAACGGGTGTTGCTCAAGAGATGGTAGGCCGTAATTCAGGCCGTTAACGGAGACTCATGATGAAAATGAAAACGTTAGTGCGCAGTATACTGACTGGTTTTGTAACCTGTATGGTTACTGCAGTGTATGCTGAAGACATAGAGCTATACGTTAACTATAATGTGAAAACAAATGAAAAACCGCGTGTTTTACTTATTTTTGACACTTCTGGAAGTATGGCATTTTCTACTGCAACGGGTAAAAGTTGTGGCTACAGCAGCTACACGGGCTATGTTGTGTGCCCAGACAGTCGTCTTGGTGTAGCAAAAAGTGCGATTACAAGCTTAGTAGATAACAATGACGATATTGATTTCGGTTTGATGCGTTTTAATAGCACAAATGGCGGTTATGTATTAGCTGGAATAGGCTCGTCATCTTCATCCTTGAAGACAGCCATTTCTGTACTACCTGCTGACGGGGGGACCCCTTTAACAGAGACGCTTTGGGAAGCCTATTTATACATTACGGGTCAAAGTTTGTATTACGGAGAAAAAGTTAATGAGGCTTGGCGAGACACGTCAGTAGAAACAAAAGTCAGAAGGGGGTCAAAGCGTAAACCAAAATACAGTTATACATATATCTCTCCATTTGATACCACAGAGGAAGCAAAACGCTGTGATAACTCTGTTAATGTTATTTATATGACAGATGGTGACCCCTCTTCAGGCTCAGATAATGAGCAAGATGGAGACATCAGTGATCTCTATAAATCTTATTTCGGTAGCAATTTAAGCGGCTCTGATAAAATTGCGGGTGTTTATTTACACAAGCTTGCGCAGATTATTCATGGCACTGAAGATGTTAAAGTGGATTTGTTTCCTTCAACATCTGATATTCATGAAACAGGGCGGGTGTATACGATTGGCTTTGGTAGCGGTATGAGTAAGGATGGTAAACGCTTATTATCAGAAACCGCTGATTTAGGCGGTGGTCAGTATCTTCATGCTGACACTGCAGAACAATTATCAAAAGCTTTAAAAAATACGATAACACGCATACGCGAAGTAAATGATACTTTTACTTCACCTTCTATTGCGAATAATAATGTTGATCAAACACGCAGTCGTGAAGGTATTTATTATGCAATGTTTTACCCAGAAACCGGTGCTCGGTGGCGTGGAAATCTTAAAAAGTTGAAAGTGTCAGGCGATGAAATCGTTGATTTGGATGGAAAGCCGGCATTAAACGCTGATGGTTTGATTGCTAAAGGGGCAAAGACATTTTGGTTACCAGATAATACAGCACCAGACGGGAACATTGTTCAGGAAGGTGGTGCAAATCTTATGTTATCAAACCTATCATCGCGGACCATTTATACCGATGCCGGGAGCGCTGGGTTAGTTGATTTTACTAAGTCGACAGTTTCTACGGCACTAGGTGGCGACTTAGCGGCAGCGTTAAAGTTTAATTTAACTACAGCAACAAGTGTCAATTCGTTGACTCTTGGGCTCTTATCGACCGAGTTAGATAAAACGATTAAGTGGAGCCGAGGAATAGATGTGGATGATGAAGACGGTGATGGCAGTACCAGTGATCAACGACAAGATATTTTTGGTGATCCTCTGCACTCAAAACCTGTGACAATTGATTACGGTAATGATGATGTGCGCATTTTAATTGGCACCAATGCAGGTTACCTACACTTTTTTCAAGATAAAAATGATGTATTAAAAGAAAGCTGGGCTTTTATACCCAGTAGCTTATACAAAATTATTAAACCATTACGAGAGAATCAAGAAAAATCAAAGGTCTATGGTGTTGATGGACCTATTTCTGTGTTCTTTGATGATAAAAATGGTGATGGAGTTGTAAATGGCACTGATCGTGTTTGGGCGTTTTTTGGCTTAAGACGTGGTGGCAATAATTATTATGGGCTGGATATTACAAACCCAGATTCACCTCGACTTATGTGGGGGGGACCGATTATTGGTGGAACGGGAGACTTTAAAGAACTTGCGCAATCATGGTCTAAACCTACGGTGACATACATTAACTTAAAAGGGTATGAAAATCGACCACTGCTTGTTTTTGGTGCAGGGTACGACACCAATAAAGACAATGTTCTGCGTACTGAAGACACAAAAGGGCGCGGTATTTATATTGTCGATGCACAGAGCGGCAAAAAAGTGTGGGCTTTAACGTCGAGTGAAAATAGCTTTGCAGGTAAACACAGTATTGCTTCTGATATTAGTGTTTTGGATTCTGATTATGACGGTTACACTGATCGATTATATGCATCCGACACCGGCGGTGATGTATGGCGAATTGATATGCCTTCAAATAGCCCAACGAGCACAGAAAGTCCTTGGACACACTTCAAACTTGCGAGTTTAGGCAGTGCACTTGCATCTCAAGATCGTCGTTTCTTTTATAAACCGATGGTTGCGAGAACAATGTTTAGTAAGGTCTCTGAAACAGACGTAAATGGTAAGTCGGTTAAAACACGTATTGATACCCCCTTTGATGCAGTATTACTAGGTAGTGGGAATCGCTCTAAACCAACGGGCACCACAACGAGTGATCAATTGTTTATGATCCGCGATATCAATACAGTAACACGCTCATTCCAAAGCGATGAGATTCCAGCGGCGATCACCCAGGCTAATTTAATGAATATGGATGCTGACCCGTTTGGTAATGCACTTGATAGTGTAGATAAATTTACCGATTTAGAAGTTGAATTAGGTCAATACCATGGTTGGTATTATAACCTTCTAGCGGCTGGTGAAAAATCACTGGCAGCAAGCACGGTTATTGGAGGAGTCGCTTATTTCACCAGTTACGCACCCGCTTCTTCAACAGAAACAGCGAATCAGTGTTCATTAACAGGGGGCTCAGGGAGTTTATATGCGTTCCACTTACACTACGGTACAAAAGTGTATGATAGTCTAAAATTTACGACCTCAAATGATGTACCTGATACCCCTCAGCTTTATTTCGGTGTTGGTGATAGCTGTGTTGATAGTAATAACAATGGTTTTTGTGATGGAAGCCCGGATGCTGATAACCCAGATGAGATTAAGGATACAGACGAAAAAGTTAAAGAGATGAGTCAGTTCTTAACCATAGGTCCAGGTCTTAAAGGCGAGCAAAACCCCTTTAAAGTGAAAGAAATACAAGGTCCGGGTTTAACGGTTAAAGATGGAAAAATACAACTGGTTAATGATGCAACTCCGATTGGTTTTGGTTTTAAAACACAGCAAACCTATATTTATAAGCGAGAAGTAAATGACAAGAGTAACTAATAAAGTAAAAGGGTTTACCTTAATCGAACTGATGATTACCGTGGCAATTTTAGGCATTATAGCCAGTATTGCGTTACCAAGTTACTTTGAGCATGTTAAACGCACCGCCAGAACAGAAGCTATTACTGCATTACTTGATGCTGCCAATAAGCAAGAGCAGTTCTTTGTCGATAACAGGCAGTATACAACAACTTTGGCTAACTTAGGGGTCAGTGCTACAACTGAGAATAATTTTTATAAAATTTCAGTTGTTGTCGATAATGATGCCGGTACATTCGCGTTTACTGCCACACCCGCAGCAGGGCCCGTTTTGCAAGATGGCGAATGTGCAACATTAACTATTTCAGATACAGGATTAAAAACCTCAACGGGCTCTGCGAGTGCGAGCACCTGCTGGGGTAAGTAATCCCTCATTGAATAATTGAAATATCAGGATTGGCATTTGTTGGTGTCTTTTAGGCGAATACGCCCAATAGAGCTTATTGAAATAGCAAGCCCTTTAAGGCTTGCTATTTTGTATTCAGGACAGTACACAAAGGTGCCATTATTAAATCCCACAGGCGTGCCATCTGAACGAAATGTGATTGAATGGCGGGGGTAAGTTAGCATATCAAGTTTATCGACTGCTTCAAGTTCCCAAATAATAGTATCACCTTCATCAAGCACTCCAATATCGCCCCTGTCGATAAATACGGTGAGTGCTTTGTGCCAATGCTCTCGATTGCATTGATTTTCTTGTAGCCCACAAAAAGTAACGTATGTGCTGTGGGTTTTTGCGTTATGGCGGCTTACGCTTAATGCGCGTTTAACTAAGTGAGTGCGGTTTTCTAGGCGACTTTTAGCTAGATAAGGCTTATATTCAAACAGCGCAATATTCATAAGTATTGCGACTATTGATAGCACCACTAAGCTTTCGATGAGTGTTGCACCATTCCTATGGTGTAATGTGTTTAAGGTCTTCATCCGTGAAGACTCCAAATTGTGACAGTTTAATTAACTATAGTTGGACCTGAAATGGTGTCAAATTATGGGGCTTAATCACAGGTATTTGTTGTATCACCTAGGTATAAAGCAGTGCCAGATTTAAGTACCTGCAATGCTTTGTTGTTATCATTTGCGCCAGAAGGGCAAAAAGTAAAGGTGCCTGGATCAGAGGTGATCATGCCACTAGTATCAAAAATAAGTGCGTTATTGCCACTGAAACTAAGTTTACTCGTTTTAGGGATTTCTTGGAGGACTCTCAAAGTGGTATCGCCATTAGCTGGGTCATAACTGCCATTCTGATCTGAGTCAAAAAATACAAAGACCGTGCCTTGGTCCCAATCATTAGAGCAATTCATTGCTGTATTACTCTCAATATTAGCTGTTGCTCCACTACAGACTACAACAATTGCATCGCTACTGGTGGCTTTTGCCCGTGCAAAGCTAATACTGCGTTTTAGTTCTTGTAAGTAGCTTTCGGCGCGGTCATTTTCTAGCAAATCAGAGCTATCCCACAGTGCTATGGCAGCCACAATGCCCACGATTGCAATGGTGACCATCAGTTCGAGGAGTGTAAAGCCCTTTTGTAATGATTTCATTGTTGTCTCTACTTTTAATACTTTATTTAATAATATCATGATTGTTGATTTTATCACCGTATTTCATAGCTTTGTTTGCTATAGAGAGCCGTATTGTCTAAAATCGAGGCAATCAAGAAATAATAAGTAGCCTTAAAATGAAAAAAATCGAAGCAATTATTAAACCATTCAAGCTTGATGATGTTCGAGAAGCATTATCAGAGGTAGGCATCACGGGGATGACGGTTAGTGAAGTTAAAGGTTTTGGCCGTCAAAAGGGGCACACAGAACTCTATCGCGGTGCTGAATACATGGTTGATTTTTTACCCAAGGTAAAACTAGATATTGTACTAAGTGATGAAGACGTAGATAGAGCCATTGATGTGATTGTTAAAACGTCACAAACGGGCAAAATTGGTGATGGTAAAATATTTGTCACAGATGTTGAGCGTGTTGTGCGTATTCGTACCGCAGAAGAAGATGAAGACGCAATTTAACGAAATAGCAGTCACACACACTGTAAAAAAGGCGCCAAATTTGGCGCCTTTTTAATGCTTATTCAGCGCTTAGGCTATTTACGCTTATTTGCTTCGCGCGTTTCTTTAGCATGCGCACTTAGCTCAGGTAAACCTAGCTTCTCGTAGCTTTTCTCCATGATCTCTAATGCTTGATCCAGGTAACTGCTTTGCGAGTAGTGTTCAACGACATATTTACCTCGGTTTGCAGCGGCAAGATAAGCTTCACGTTCGTAATAGTACTCTGCTACTTTTAGTTCATAACGCGCCATTTTGTTAAGTAACCATACTAAACGTTTTTTCGCTTCTGGCGCATAAACGCTATTTGGGAAACGTTTCAGTAAGGTTGATAAATCGGTAAATGCAACCCGAGTGCGATTTGCATCTCTATCCGCACGGTCTACACCAAAGTATTCTTGGAATGCGTTTTTGTCTGCTTTGATATTAACCAAGCCACGCATGTAGTACATGTAATCTAAATCTTTGTGATTTGGGTTTAAACGAATGAAACGGTCAATTGTTGCGAGAGCTTGTTCAGTATTGCCTGCTTGATAATGTGCATACACGAGATCCATTTGTACTTGTTTTGATAGTGGACCAAATGGATAGCGTGAATCAATAGCGCTTAATAACTCAATAGCTCGTGCATAAAGGCCCGAATCTAACGTTTGTTTCGCATCTTCATATAAAGCTTGTGCAGATTTATTCGGAACGCGTTGAATATCTTCTTGATCAGGAGCAGATGAACAGGCTCCTAGGCCAAGTAATGAAACTGAAAAAACAATGGCGAACGCACGTTTCCCTATTTTATTTATCATTTTATTTATTACCTTCGATGTCTTCGGCTAGGCCAAGTGAGGAAAACCGAGTAAACTATACATACAATGCTAATTAAAGCGATTCTAACCCAGTCGAGCAAAGCTTGCACTGGTAAATTGGGTAAAGTTACTAATGTCAGAGCAAATTTCTCTCCAAGCCGAGGTTCCAATTGACCTTGGCGGTAAACGTCTAGACCAAGTATTGGCGCAATTGTTCCCTGATTATTCTCGTTCACGTATAAAAACGTGGATTTTGGATGATAAAATCACCGTGAATGGTGAAATATTAAACACCCCGCGTGAAAAATTACTCGGTGGTGAACTGGTCAGTGTTGAAACAACCATTGAAGCACCGCGTGAGTACGAGGCACAAAATATCAAATTAAACATCGTTTATGAAGACGATGATATATTAGTAATCAATAAACCGATGGGATTAGTGGTACACCCAGGGGCTGGTAATCCAGACGGTACAGTATTGAATGCCTTGCTTCATCATTACCCCGATATAATTAACGTGCCGCGTGCAGGTATCGTGCACCGTCTTGATAAAGACACCACAGGTTTAATGGTGGTAGCAAAAACAATTCCTGCGCAAACGCACTTAGTGTCTGCACTGCAAAAGCGTGAAAACTTCACACGTGAATATGAAGCAATTTGTAATGGCACTATGACGGCAGGCGGTATGATTGAAAAGCCAATTGGCCGTCATGCAACAAAACGTACTCACATGGCTGTTCATGAAATGGGCAAACCTGCGGTGACTCATTACCGTGTTGCTGAAAAGTTTCGTGCACACACACGCTTACGTTTACGCCTAGAAACTGGCCGTACTCACCAAATTCGTGTGCATATGGCGTATTTAAACCATCCACTGGTTGGTGATCAGTTATATGGCGGGCGCCCACGTCCACCGAAAGGCGCAACGCCAGAGCTATTTCAAATGCTGAGAGACTTTAAACGTCAGGCATTGCATGCGGTTAAATTGTCAATTGCGCACCCTATCACAGGTGAGTTAATGACATGGCAGGCACCTATTCCAGACGATATGGCCGCTATGACAGAAGCATTGCGAGCTGATACGAAAGCTAATCCAAATCTTGAGTATTAAACACTATGATTACGCCAACATGGACTGCCCCTGACACTATTGGGGCCCTCAGTACAACTCGTGAAAACGGGGTATCTAAGGCGCCGTTTAATAGCTTTAATGTAGGGTTTCATGTTGGTGATGATGAGCAAGCTGTGCAGGCAAATCGCACTGCTTTAATGAGGCAATTGCCAAACCCAGCTGTGTGGTTAAATCAAGTACATAGTGCGGATGTGGTGGTGGTTGATGAACGCGTTGATATTCATTCAGTAAGTAGCGCTGATGCACTTTATACTCGCCTAAAGCAGCAACCGCTTGCCATCATGACGGCCGATTGTTTACCCGTGCTATTGTGTTCAACGTCAGGGAATGAAGTTGCTGCGGTTCATGGTGGGTGGCGCGGATTAGCGAAGGGAATTCTTGCCAATACACTGAGTAAGTTTAAGGCTGAGCCTGCTGACATCATTGCCTGGTTTGGTCCTGCTATCGGGGCTTTGCAGTTTGAAGTCGGGCAGGATGTTAAAGATTGTTTTTGCGATCAAAACCAGATTCATCAGCATGCGTTTACTGCCCAAGGTGAAAAATACTTAGCGGATATTTATTTACTTGCCAAGCAGCAACTCACTCAGCTTGGTGTTGTGGGTATTTATGGCGCAGAGTATTGCACCTACTCACAGTCATCATTATTTTTTTCGTATCGACGAGATGGTCAAACAGGGCGAATGGCAAGCTTGATCTGGCGCAAATAATTGCACTTTTTAGTGATTAAATTTTCATCTCTTACTTGAACAAACTACATATCATACCCATTAATTAAGCAATTAGTTTTTTTAATAGGTAAACCTTCATGCGTTTAGATAGATTTACAAGTAAATTTCAATCTGCGCTTTCAGATGCGCAGTCATTAGCACTTGGGCGCGATCATCAATTTATTGAGCCCGTGCACTTAATGTATTCATTACTTCAGCAAAGTGGCTCTAGTGTTCGTGCACTCCTTGCGCAAGCTGGCGTGAGTGCAGACGAGTTAAATACAAAATTATCACAAGAAATCGAAAAGCTTTTTAAAGTAGAAGGCATTGGTGGCGACGTACAGCTATCGAATAATATGGTTTCGTTAATTAACTTATGTGATAAATATGCTCAAAAGCGTAAAGATAAATATATATCGAGTGAACTTTTTGTACTTGCTGCGTGCGATGATAAAGGCCCGCTAGGAGATATATTTAAAGCGCTCAATATTACTTCAACAAAAATTGAAGCGGCCATAGAGGCTATTCGTGGCGGTCAAAAAGTGGATGACCCGAATGCAGAAGAAACCCGTCAGGCATTAAAAAAATTCACCATCGACCTTACTGAGCGTGCCGAGCAAGGCAAGCTTGATCCTGTGATTGGCCGCGATGACGAAATACGCCGTACCATTCAGGTTTTACAACGTCGTACGAAGAACAACCCCGTGTTAATTGGTGAGCCAGGCGTGGGTAAAACAGCCATTGCTGAAGGCTTAGCACAACGTATTATTAATGGTGAGGTACCCGAAGGGCTCAAGAGCAAACGCGTGTTGTCGCTTGATTTAGGGGCGTTAGTTGCGGGTGCTAAGTACCGTGGTGAGTTTGAAGAGCGTTTAAAATCAGTTTTAAATGAATTAGCCAAAGAAGAGGGCCAAGTAATCCTCTTTATTGATGAAATTCATACCATGGTTGGTGCAGGTAAAACTGATGGTGCGATGGATGCAGGGAACATGTTAAAACCCGCTCTTGCACGTGGTGAGCTTCACTGTGTGGGAGCCACAACGCTTGACGAGTATCGCCAATACATTGAAAAAGATGCAGCACTTGAACGTCGCTTTCAAAAGGTATTCGTAGCAGAGCCATCGGTAGAAGACACCATCGCGATTCTTCGTGGTTTAAAAGAGCGTTACGAGCTACATCACTCTGTTGATATTACCGATCCGGCAATTGTTGCAGCGGCGCAGCTATCGCACCGTTACATTAGCGATCGTCAGTTACCCGATAAAGCGATTGATTTGATTGATGAAGCGGGCTCGTCAATTCGTTTACAAATTGACTCTAAACCAGAGTCACTTGATAAACTTGAGCGTCGTATTATTCAGTTAAAACTCGAAGATAATGCACTTGCCAAAGAAAAAGATGAAGCAAGTCAAAAGCGTCGTACTGAAATGCAAGAGCTAATAGCTGAACTTGAAGTGCAGTATCGTGAGCTTGATGAAGTATGGAATGCCGAAAAAGCCTCTTTGCAAGGCACACAAGTGATTAAAGCGGAGCTTGAACAAGCTCGTTTAGACTTAGAAGTCGCGCGCCGAGCAAGTGATTTACAACGGATGTCTGAATTACAGTATGGCCGTATTCCTGAACTTGAACGCAAGTTAGATCTTGCATCGCAAGCAGAAATGCAAGAAATGAGCTTACTTAAAAACCAAGTTGGTGAAGATGAAATTGCAGAAATTTTATCGCGCTGGACAGGTATACCCGTCTCTAAAATGCTGCAAGGCGAGCGAGAAAAACTACTGCAAATGGAAGATCAACTTCATCACAAAGTCATTGGCCAAGATGAAGCTGTGGTTGCTGTAGCGAATGCGATTCGTCGGTCACGTGCAGGGCTTGCTGATCCAAACCGCCCAATAGGTTCTTTTTTATTCTTAGGCCCAACAGGGGTAGGTAAAACAGAGCTTACTAAAGCGCTTGCAAGTTTTATGTTTGACACTGAAGATGCCATGGTGCGTATTGATATGTCTGAGTTTATGGAGAAACACTCAGTAGCACGCTTAGTGGGAGCACCGCCGGGTTACGTTGGATATGAAGAAGGTGGCTATTTAACAGAAGCTGTTCGTCGTCGTCCATACTCTGTTATTTTGCTTGATGAAGTAGAAAAAGCGCACCCCGACGTGTTCAATATACTTTTACAAGTGCTTGATGATGGCCGTTTAACTGATGGACAGGGTCGTACCGTTGATTTTAAAAATACGGTGATCATTATGACCTCAAACTTAGGATCAGACATCATCCAAGAGCAAGCTGGTTCGAACGACTATGCAACGCTAAAAGAGAAAGTGATGGGCGTGTTGGTAAGCCAATTTAGACCCGAGTTTATAAACCGGATTGATGAAACGGTGGTATTCCATCCACTTGCGAATGATCATATTAAAGAAATTGCCGATATTCAGTTAGGTAAACTGCGTGAACGCTTAACCGAAAAAGGCTATCTTCTTGAGGTAACTGATGCTGCCCTTGACCGTATAGCACAAAGTGGTTTTGATCCTGTCTATGG
This sequence comes from Pseudoalteromonas sp. bablab_jr011, assembly GCF_016464045.1. Classification (NCBI taxonomy): domain Bacteria; kingdom Pseudomonadati; phylum Pseudomonadota; class Gammaproteobacteria; order Alteromonadales; family Pseudoalteromonadaceae; genus Pseudoalteromonas; species Pseudoalteromonas sp. bablab_jr011. Next base: position 36,850 of record NZ_JACDWU010000192.1, read on the forward strand.
TGCACGACCGTTAAAACGTGCAATTCAGCACACCATAGAAAACCCGCTAGCGCAGCGCTTGCTTGGAGGTGAATACCTACCTGGTGCTATTATCCATATTGATGCAGATGAAAACGGGTTGGTTTTTTCAACCCGTTAATATCGGCAAATAAAGAAGCCGCATCAAATGATGCGGCTTTTGTGTTTGATTAAACAATTTAAATAAATCGCTTATTTAAGAAACACTAAACTTTAAACGTTAATAGCATATCGTTTACTTTGCGCGACCCCTCAACGAGGCCTGCGGCATCTTTAGATACGTTATAGCTGAGCTTTAAGTTCTCTTCGCTGTGTCCTTTAATACTTTCAACGTTTTCGCGTATATCTGCACTGACAACTTGTTGCTCTTCGGCTGCGGTAGAGATTTCGGTCGCCAAACCAGATATTTCATTTATCTGTGCGAATATACTCGCAAGCTCAGCTTGAGTATGTGTGGTTGTTTCAACACAACTATCAGCTTGTTGCTTAGTTGACTGCATTACTTTAGACCAACTAAATAATGTATCTTGAATTTCTTTAATTGAACTATGAATTTGCGCAGTGGCGTTCTGTGTTCGTGAAGAAAGTGCACGCACTTCATCGGCAACGACAGCAAAACCTCGACCATGATCACCTGCACGGGCAGCTTCAATTGCGGCGTTTAAGGCAAGTAAGTTTGTTTGCTCAGCTATACCTTCAATTTCAGTCATCACTTGGCCGATTTTATCGGCTTCACTGGCTAATGAATTAGCGGTTGTTGCTGCTTGTTCAACTTGGTTAGCAAGGTCTGATACCATCGCGCTATTGTCTTCAATATGCAGTTTGATATCTGTACAGCTTTGGTATGTATCATTTACTTTTTCAGCTGTATGGTGCGTATTTGCTGATATTTCACCAATGGTTGCGCTCATTTGTGTCATTGCAGTCGCAATATCACCTAAACGCTGACCTTGTGCCGCTATACCCTGCTCAGTAAGCGATGACTGCGTATCTAAGTTTGTTGCGATATTCTTAAAGGAGTAGGTCGAGTCTTTAACGCGACCCAGCACTGTTCGTAATTTTGCAAATAGCATCTGCTGATTATATTGCGCAATACTAAATGGGTGTGCACCGCAATACACATAGCGTGACACAGAATCAAACTCTGCACGCTGTGATTTAAGTGCTGAAGGAGTCACTATTAACTCATCATAATTAAGCGCAGCAAGCAGTAAAATAATGGCAAGTGTCGCTAATACAATCATCAACGATGTGGTAAAACCAAGTGCAATAACCCCCGCAAGAATAATAATCAAAGACACTATTTGTCTTAGTGACACATTTTCGCGAAACGAGGCGATTGATTTGCCATCATTAATCTTTTGATACAAAGCCGTAGCGCGTGTTTTCAAGTGTTCAGAGGGTTTTGTACGCACTGATTGATAGCCGACTAATTGTCCATGTTCGTAAATGGGTGTGACAAAGGCATCAACCCAATAATAACGTCCATCTTTACAGCGGTTTTTTACCATGCCTCGCCAAGAGTGGCCTTGTTTAAGCTTTTCCCACATTTCTTTAAATGCGGCTTTAGGCATATCTGGGTGGCGCACTATGTTATGGTTTTTACCTAATAGCTCATCTTCGGTATAGCCCGCTATGTTACAAAATTCAGTGTTTACGTAGGTAATTACCCCGCGTAAATCGGTTGTCGAGACAAGCTCCTGTTGTTCAGAGTATGTCACTTCTTGATTAATGATTTCTTGCCCACGACGCATATGAGTCCTTGAAATATACTTTATTACGGTGTGCGGATTATAATCTCAGAAAAATGTAAGGGAAGAGGGGGCAAGCTGATTACTGCTAAAGTTTTAGAAATTTTATTCATCCCTTGATCTAAAACAATAACTTGTCTGATAAATTATGCTTAAACTAACCCTTTTGTATTGCATGAAATGAATGTCAGAAATAATCGGTCTTGCTGATGGGGGTGATGAAGCAATTTAGCATCAATGAAGTGCCCTCAAACCAATTGTATAATAGTATTCACAATGGCAAGATGAGCTATGAGTGACGGAGCATAAAATCAAACAACTATTTACTCTTGAGTATTTATTTTTTGCCCCCATACACTTAGGATTAAAGCCACGTGGCTCGAGGAAGCATTTTTGATAAAACATAATTTAAATAAAACGCTAGAAGCGTTAACAGCACATTTTCCACACGCAATAAATGGGATTAAACGTGGCATCGAGCGAGAAGCATTAAGGATTAAACCAAATGGTGTTATCTCAAAACAGGGTCATCCACAAGGAGTGGGAAGCGCTTTAACCAATGACCATATCACCACTGATTTTTCTGAGTCTTTATTAGAATTCATTACGCCTGTTAGCACATCGGCTGAGCAAACATTAGCGCAGCTTAAAGATTTGCAAAAGTTTACCTTGTCACAGATGGATGATGAGCTGCTATGGCCTATCAGCATGCCATGCTTTATTGATAATCAAGATGACATTGTGTTGGCTCAGTTTGGTGACTCAAACATAGGGCGCATGAAAACATTGTACCGAGAAGGGTTAAAGAATCGGTATGGCAGCATGATGCAAGCTATTGCTGGTGTGCATTTTAATATCTCCTTTCCTGATGAGTTATGGCAGAGCTTGCACGCGTTGAGTGCCAGTGAGCAACCACTTAGCACCTTTATTTCAGATGGTTATCTGGGGCTTATTCGAAACTTTAAGCGTGAGCTTTGGTTAATAAGTTACTTATTTGGTGCGTCACCTGCATTATGTAGCTCATTTTTACAAGGGCGAAAAACTGATCTGCCATTTAAAAAGTTGGGCAAAGGCACATTGTACCTTGAGGTTGGCACCGCACTGCGATTAGGTAATTTAGGTTACACAAACAGCGCTCAATCATCGTTGCGAGTGATGTATAACTCGCTTGAGGAATACGTAGCAGGTTTGAAAGCTGCCATTCATACGCCTTCAGATATTTACGGTCATATTGACGACTATACCCGTGCTGAACCAAAGCAGCTTAATAAAAATATCTTACAGATAGAAAATGAGTTTTACTCGCCAATTCGACCAAAACGTAATGCTACATCAGGCGAAACACCGACAGATGCCCTATTACGAGGGGGCATTGAGTACATAGAAGTGCGTGCACTTGATGTAAATCCATTCAGTGAAACAGGGATCGATTTACAGCAAATCCGTTTCCTCGATGTCTTTTTAACGTATTGTCTTTTAAGCGAATCTCCAACAATGGATTGGCAAGAGCAACAGTTAAGCACACAGAACCTTGATGCGGTAGTTAATGAAGGGCGCAACCCTGAATTACAATTAACAAAACAAGGTGAAGCAGTTAGCTTGGTTGATTGGGCATCGACTATTTTTGAGAGTCTAATCCCTGTTGCGCGTTATATGGACAGTGCGTATGGCGTAAGTTACTACAGCGAAACAATTCATGAGCTGTCGAGTTGGGTAACTGAGTCAAGTAAAACGTTTTCAGGGCGTTATGTTGCAACACTTGCAAAAGAAAACCAAGATAACGGCCAGTTTGCTTTAGCACTTGCACAGCAATATAAAGAAAATCATTTAGCCGCGGATTATCAGTATTACGATCCGGCTTTTTTAAGGGAACAAGCCGTCAATTCGATTGCAAAAGAGCGTGAAGTAAAAGCAGCAGATACGCTATCTTTTACGGCCTTTTTAAATGATTACTTTGCTAAAGCTTAGCGGCTTTTAGGCATAAAAAAACGCAGCCTAGGTTGGCTGCGTCAAAGATTCTTCAGGGATGAAACAATGCTATACTGCTGCATTCATAAAGTCAGACTGACTCAATAAGAAAAAGTTCAGCGAGATATTAAAAAAAATGAAAAAAAATTTAATTATTTTATCGCTGGTCGCTTCTATGGCGGGTTGTGCCACGGCTCCACCAGAGCAACCGCATGATATTTGTAAGATTTTCGAAGAAAAACCTGATTGGTATTATGATGCACGTGATGCACAAGAAAAGTGGGGCTCGCCAAAACATGTGCTGATGAGCATGATGTATCAAGAAAGTTCATTCCGTCATGATGCCGCTCCACCGATGGAATACTTTTTATGGATCATTCCTATCGGCCGAGCAAGCTCTGCCTATGGTTACTCGCAAGCAAAAACACCTACGTGGTCAGACTATATTCGTGAAACCGGCAACAGTGGCGCTGACAGAGATGACTTTGATGATGCCATCGATTTTATGGCTTGGTTTGTTTATAAAACACATAAAGTGAATGGTGTATCAAAGTGGGATGCTTACGCACAATACCTAAATTACCATGAAGGGTGGGGCGGGTATAAGCGCGGTACCTACAAAAGCAAAAAGTGGTTAATGAGTGTAGCTAATAAAGTAAAACACCGTGCGAGCCGGTATGGTGCTCAGCTTAAACAGTGTGAAGATGAGCTTGATAAAAACTGGTTTGAGCGCTTATTTGGCTAAACACGTACAAAGATAAAAAAGCCCGTAACTACGGGCTTTTTTATTGCATTCAATTGCACTATAACATTAAAGAGTACCCATTCTGTTACTGTTAGGTACACTTGTGCATGTGATTACTTGCCAGGAAACTGGTGAATATGCACATCGCGCTGCGGGAATGGGATAGTGATATCTGCTGCATCGAAAGCAATTTTCACTTTTTCATAGAGGCCAAAATACACAGGCCAATAGTTATCAGAATCAACCCATGCCCAAACGAGCATACCAATGTGGCTGTCACCATGTTGACTAACATGCACAACAGGTTTCTTCGCTTCTTGGTCTTTAAGCACTAATTCGTAGTCATTAAGGACACTCAGAAGTACTTCACGGGCTTTATGAACGTCATCGCCATAGCTAATACCAAATTCAATGTCGACACGGCGAGTGGCTTCCGCAAACTTATTCTTCACGCAGCCGTTTGACAGGGCCCCATTCGGGATGATTATTTTTTCATTATCGTAGGTAAGCAAAATAGTGACGAAAATCTGAATTTCAACGACTTTCCCCATGTAACCTTGTGCTTCAATAACATCGCCCACTTTAAAAGGTTTAAAGAATAAGATCAGCACACCACCTGCAAAATTAGCCAGACTGCCTTGCAATGCCATACCCACAGCTAAACCTGCAGCACCGAGCATTGCGATGAATGAGGTGGTTTCTATGCCAATCATTGAGGCGACAGAAATAAGTAATAGTATCTTCAGAATGACAGAAATAAACGACACTAGAAAGTGTGTCAGGCCTGCTTCAAACTTTACTTTATACATTGATTTTTCGGTCATCTTGGCAATTCTGCCAATTAGCCACCAACCAATAACAAGCACCAAAATCGCTAAAATAAACTTTGGTCCATACGTCATGAGTAGCTCAATTGCTTGGTTATATACTTTTTCGATCGATATTTCGTCCATTTTTGCTCCATGTAACGAGACGTTAAAATATGCAAGCCATAGTAGACGAATTAGCAGCTTAATGTGTGTTTATAGGTATGAAATAGGAAACTTCGGGGTAGAATTATGAAATAAGCTATAAAAAAAGGAGTAGCAAGCTACTCCTTATCTGTTATTCAGTTCGTTTACTGGGAATAACTTTCACCAGTTTTACCATATTCTCTTTCACTTCCAATACTTCTATTGGGTAGCCTGCTATTCGTAGGCTTAAATTCGAATCTGGGATATCTTCAAGGTATTCAACAATTAAGCCACTCAAGGTTTTAGGGCCATCGATAGGTAATTCCCACCCCATCTCTTTATTTAGATCACGGATGTTTGCACCACCATCAACAAGCACTGTGCCATCATCTTGAGTTGTCACTTCTTCACTTGGAGTACGTGTTTGCGTTGTGGTGAAATCACCTACCACTTCTTCAAGAATGTCTTCAAGAGTTACAAGGCCTTGAATATCACCGTATTCATCAACCACTAAACCAATTCGTTCTTTTGATTGTTGGAATTTCAAAAGCTGTGTGTTCAGCGAGGTACCTTCAGGGATAAAGTAAATCTCGCGGACCGCACGCAGTAATGATGGTTTATCAAACTGCTCTTTCGTCAATAGACGAAGTGCATCACGTGAGTGAATAAAACCAACCGCATCATCAATTTGGTCGCGATAAAGTAATACGCGAGTATGCTGTGCGTGTGTTAGTTGGCGACTGATTAGTTTCCAATCGTCATTAATATCAATGGCAACAATTTCGTTGCGTGGGATCATGATGTCTTCGACGGTCACTTGCTCTAAATCTAAGATAGACGTCAGCATGCTTTGGTGACGTGCAGGCAATAAGGCACCCGATTCATTAACCACGGTTTTTAATTCTTCTTTACTTAAGCTGTGCTCTTCGATTTGCGCGGTCGTAATACCAAATAAACGTAACATACCATTGGTCAGCCAGTTTACCATTACAACGAACGGGAAGAGTATTTTAAGCAAGCCTTTAAGCACGATAGAGCTAGGAAACGCGACTTTTTCAGGGTAGAGAGCCGCGAGCGTTTTTGGTGTAACTTCAGCAAAAATTAACACCACTAAAGTCAGAGCACCTGTCGCAATAGCCAAGCCAACGTCACCGTATAAGCGAATACCAATAATCGTCGCAACCTGTGCTGCAGCGATATTAACTAGGTTGTTACCAATCAAGATCAGACCAATAAGTCTGTCTGGGCGACTTAAGAGTTTACTGACGCGTTTCGCTGCGCGATGGTTTTCTTTCGCAAGATGGCGTAAACGAATACGGTTAATTGACATAATTCCGGTTTCAGAACCCGAAAAATAAGCAGAAATAAGTATCAATAATCCCAATACGATAAACAGGGTACTAGTCGATATGTCGTCCAACGATGGATCCTTTTTTTATAAACCAATGCATATTAAGCTAGAGAGAGCTTGCTGAGTCAAGTTAAAACTTATTTAGTATCACTTCTTGAATGAAACGGCTGCCAAAATAAGCAAGTGATAGGATAAATGCAGCTATCATGATCGAAAATACCACGGGTTTTCCTCGCCAACCTTGGCGTAAGTGACCAACCGTAACAACCGTGAAAATAAGCCACGCAATCAATGATAAAACCGTTTTATGGATAAACTCACTGGCAAACATACCGTCTAAGAATATAAAACCAGACAGAAGTGCGAAGGTGAGTAAAATAGTGCCTAAAGTTAATAGTTGGTAGAGCTGACGCTCGACCACCATTAGCGGGGGTAAATGGCTGTGCACAATGGCTAAATCTTTACGCTTTAAGCGCTTATCAATAAAGTAAAATTGTATAGCGTATAAAGTCGCGATAATAAGTACGCAATAAGCTAGCAAAGATAGCGAGATATGTGTCACTAAGCCTAGTTCTACATCAATGGTATGAATAATCACATGGTGCGGTATAAATAGGCTAGCAAGCGTTAAAATAGCTGCAAAGCCATAAACAACAGGCAATAGCAACGTTGCAGGAAACTTAAGCGACACCGCCGTGACAGACACCACAATGACCCAGCAGGTTAAAAGTGCCACATTAACAATGCTTAAATCTTGGCCGTCTGCTCGAAAAACAGAATTCACCAGTAATAACATATGTGCAAGGATTGCTACGGTGCTTAAAATCACCGTGAGCTTTTGGCTTGGGCCTTGTTTGTGAAAAAGGCGTGAAAGCACATGCGACGTTGCTAACACATAAAACAAACTAGCAATAATAGTTAAACTAATAATCATCGTGTTTTGGCCACTTAATTTATATCAATAAATCCTTGTCTCATTGATGCCATTGTATTTTATAGCAAGGCAAAAGCATAGAGTTTGTAAAAAGAAACTCAAACAGCGCACTTGAACACTGTATTGTCGACCACCATTTACGGTATACTGCTAGGAATTGAAATTTAATATTGCCTGTATTGCAACTTAAATTGTGTTTTTTGCGCGCTTTACAGGTGAAACACGTTTTATCGGAACCTTTACATGTTTGAGAATCTCCAAGAACGCTTAGGTAAAACCTTAAAAAATATCAGTGGCCGCGGACGCTTAACTGAAGACAATATTAAAGATACATTACGTGAAGTCCGCATGGCATTTTTGGAAGCGGATGTTGCGTTACCCGTTGTTCGTGATTTTGTTAAGCAAGTTAAAGAACGCGCAGTTGGCGTTGAAGTAACTAAAAGCTTAAGTCCAGGCCAAGTGTTCATTAAAATCGTTCGTGAAGAGCTTGAAAAAGCCATGGGCGAAGCAAATGAAGAGCTAAGCCTGAATGCGCAGCCGCCAGCAGTTGTGATGATGGCGGGTTTACAAGGTGCCGGTAAAACGACCAGTGTGGGTAAACTTGCTAAGTTCTTAAAAGAACGCAAAAAGAAATCTGTGCTTGTGGTGAGTGCTGACGTATATCGTCCTGCGGCAATCAAACAGCTTGAAACCCTAGCTACTGAAGTAGGGGTTGAGTTTTTCCCAAGTGATATTTCGCAAAAGCCTGTTGATATTGCCAGTAATGCGATTGCCCACGCGAAGAAAAAGTTTATTGACGTTGTTTTAGTTGATACAGCGGGCCGTTTGCACGTTGACAGCGACATGATGGATGAAATCAAGGCACTACACAGTGCGATTAATCCTATTGAGACCTTATTTGTTGTTGACGCAATGACAGGTCAAGATGCTGCAAATACAGCAAAAGCGTTTGATGAAGCATTACCACTCAGTGGTGTGATTCTAACGAAAACTGATGGTGATGCCCGTGGTGGTGCTGCTTTATCTATTCGCCATATCACCGGTAAGCCGATTAAGTTCATGGGTGTGGGTGAGCGCACCGATGCTCTTGAACCATTCCATCCTGACCGTATAGCGTCGCGTATTCTAGGCATGGGTGATGTACTTTCATTGATCGAAGAAGTCGAAATGAAAGTCGACAAGGAGAAAGCCGCTAAAGTTGCTGAAAAAGTATTTAAAGGCGATGGCTTTACACTTGATGATTTTGCTGAGCAGCTGCGCCAAATGAAAAACATGGGCGGTATGATGTCGATGCTTGATAAATTGCCAGGTATGCAAAATTTACCCGATGCAGTAAAAGGGCAAATGGGTGATAAAACATTTGTGCAAATGGAGGCGATTATTAACTCAATGACGCCAAAAGAACGCGCCCGCCCTGAAATCATTAAAGGCTCACGTAAAAAACGTATTGCAGCGGGTTCTGGTACTCAAGTACAAGAAATCAATAAATTGCTTAAGCAATTTACGCAGATGCAAAAGATGATGAAGAAAATGAAAGGTAAAGGCGGCATGATGAAAATGATGCGCGGCATGAAAGGGATGTTACCACCAGGTATGATGGGTGGCGGACCTAAGTTTTAATTTTCAAAAAGTCCGTTTCGTGTAAAAAAGGAGCAAATAGCTCCTTTTTTAATGGATAAATTATGCCGAACTTAGGCGCAAATGTAAGATTTAACGCACAGATCAGTGTTTAATCAACTAAACTTACATTTTGCATCACTTCTTACTTGCAATGTTGCAAAAAACTCGTACAATTCCCCAGCTCCCCGTACTGGGGAGTAAATCTTATTAATGAAAACAGTCAATCTATTTAGAGGACGGTATGGTAACTATTCGTTTGCAACGTGGTGGCGCTAAAAAACGCCCTTTCTATCAAATTGTGGTTGCGGATAGCCGTTTCTCGCGTGACGGTCGCTTCATCGAGAAAGTAGGTTTCTTTAACCCAATCGCTTCTGGTCAGGAAGAAAAAGTACGTTTAGATTTATCTCGTGTTGAACACTGGGTAGGTCAAGGCGCATCTCTTTCAGATCGCGTAGCTAAATTAGTTAAAGACGCTCGTAAAGCGGCTTAATAGGCGTAAGTGTAACCATGAGTCAAGAGAACACCTCGATAATTGTTGTAGGAAAGCTCGGCGCCCCCTATGGTATAAAGGGCTGGCTTAAGGTGCATTCATTTACTGATGATCCCGAAGGGATCTTCGATTTCAGCCCATGGTTGATAGGGCAACAAGGTAAATGGCAGACCTTAGAGGTGGTCGACTGGCGTCGCCACAACAAAGGCTTTATCGCTAAAGTTGCGCAAGTAAACGATCGAGACCAAGCAATGGCTTTCACCAATGTTGAAATCTCTGTTGACGCGGCGCAACTACCAGAATTACCGCAAGGTGAATTCTATTGGCGAGATCTCATTGGCATGTCTGTTGTAACCGATAAAGGTTACGACTTAGGCACGGTTGATGACCTAATGGAGACAGGTTCAAATGATGTTTTGGTTGTGAAAGCAAACAAAAAAGATGCATTTGGCCAAGCCGAGCGTTTAATTCCTTTTTTAACAGATTCTGTTATTAAAGAAGTTAAACACGAAGCAGGAGAAATTACCGTAGACTGGGACCCAGGGTTTTAATGTCACAAACGAGTTCGTTATGGGTAGGGGTGATAAGCCTTTTCCCGGACATGTTTGATGCTATTACCACTCAAGGGGTAACAGGTCGCGCAGTTAAAAATGGTTTAATTGACTTTAACTGCTGGAATCCACGTGACTACGCTACTGATAAGCATAGAACCGTGGATGATCGTCCTTATGGGGGCGGTCCCGGCATGTTGATGATGGTTGAACCATTGAAACAAGCCATCCTTGACGCTAAAAAAGCGGCAGGCGATGGTGCAAAAGTAATTTATATGTCCCCGCAAGGGCGCAAATTAGATCAGCAAGGTGCGGCTGAATTAGCCAACTCCGATAAACTGATTTTGATTGCCGGTCGCTATGAAGGTATAGATGAGCGAATCATAGAGTCATATGTTGACGAAGAATGGTCAATAGGTGATTTTATTCTGAGTGGTGGTGAACTACCCGCTATGACATTAATTGACGCTGTTGCGCGATTAGTGCCTGGTGTACTAGGTCACAATCAGTCAGCAGAGCAAGATTCATTTTCGGATGGATTGCTTGATTGTCCTCACTATACACGGCCAGAAACATTGGATGATAAACAGGTGCCTGCTGTATTGCTCAGCGGAAACCACCAAGAAATTGCTAAATGGCGCTTAAAGCAGTCATTAGGTAGAACTTGGTTACGTCGTCCTGACTTGTTGCATAACCTAGCTCTGACTGAGGAGCAAGCGGCACTTCTTGCAGAATTCAAGCAAGAGTACCAACAAGCTTGTGGCTAGAAGACAGTTACACCTAGGAAAGTGAGAAATATAATGGCAAAAGTAAACCAAAATATTATTAAAGCGCTTGAAGAAGAGCAGCTTAAAACAGACGTACCAGCATTCGGCGCTGGTGATACAGTAGTTGTACAGGTACGTGTAAAAGAAGGTAACAAAGAGCGTCTACAGGCCTTTGAAGGTGTTGTAATCGCTAAGCGTAATCGTGGTCTTCACTCAGCTTTCACAGTTCGTAAAATCTCGAGCGGTGAAGGTGTTGAGCGTGTATTCCAAACGCACAGCCCTCTTATCGACAGCGTAACAGTTAAGCGTCGCGGTGCAGTTCGCCGTGCGAAGCTTTACTATCTACGTGAGCGTTCTGGTAAATCTGCACGTATTAGAGAAAAACTTAACTAATACGCGCTGTTTATCAACGCAAAAAAAACGGGTTGCAGCCTTCGGGTTGCAACCCGTTTTGGTTTTAAGGGAACAATTTTTCTATTGTATTAATTCGCTTAATTAAGAGAGCAGTTTTGAAGCGATAAAACGTCATTGATAACAAGGCAAAAATGTCGTTATTTAGTCATTCTCGGCAATAGCTCCTGCATTGCTCTACCTTCTGCATCCATGCAGTCATAAATCAGACATTTTTAACGCAGGTAGCGAGAGGTTTAATCCCTCAAAATGATGAAGCATTATTGTGGATTGAAATTAGCTGGCTTCTTCTTATTTTACTTTTCACACCTCTTTCAATAATTCCCGTACAGCAATATTTGAACTGGCGTATTTCCCCCGTGTGATTAGCCCCAAGGACTTTGTACTTTGCTGCTTATGCTGGTACTATATTTCGTATTAAAAGGTTTACTTTTTTGTATATTTTAGTTTACGTTTTGGGTTTGAGGTGTGGTAACAGTGGATAAGCTAGCAGAATTAAGAGCAGGGATCGATGAATGTGACGCGCAATTAGTCGCGTTATTAGCAAAGCGTAATGGTATTACAGAGCAAATAGGGGCTATTAAGCAGCAAACAGGGGCGCCATTACATGCGCCTGACCGTGAAGCCGATTTGCTGGCAGCTCGTCGCCAAGAGGCAATGAGTCAAGGCGTTAACCCTGAGCTTGTTGAAGATATCCTGCGTCGTATGATGCGAGAAGCGTATCAAAATCAGCAAGGGAGCTTGGCCTGTTCTGCTCCTCAGCTATCTCCGATTGTCATTGTGGGTGGTCAAGGGGCTATGGGGCAATTATTTGCCCAACAATTTATTCGTTCTGGGTATGAAGTCCGTATTTTAGATAAACAACAGCAGGCTGATAGTGAAGCTATTTTAGCAGGCGCAAAGTTGGTGTTAGTGAGTGTGCCAATCAATGCGTTAGAACAGGTAGTAGCAGCATTACCAACGCTTGATGATGAGTGTTTATTGGTTGATATAACCTCGGTGAAGCAAAAGCCATTAAAAGCATTAATGGCAGCTCATTCAGGCCCTGTTGTTGGCTTACACCCAATGTTTGGCCCCGATATATCTCATTGGGTAAAGCAGACTGTTGTGGTATGTGAAGGACGTAATCATGAAGTTGCGCAAGGATTATTGGCACAATTACAAGTGTGGGGCTGTCAGGTAGTGGAAATGGATGCTAAAAAGCATGATGAAGCAATGCAAATTATCCAGGTCATGCGCCACTTAACGACTTTTGTTTATGGTCAGTTTTTAGCAAAACAAAGTCATACACTCGCAGAACTGAGAAGTTGTTCATCACCCATTTATCAGCTAGAACTCATGATGGTTGGTCGTTTATTTGCGCAATCGCCAGAGCTTTACTCTGATATTATGCTTGCGCAATTTGATGATGTCGAAGCCTTATTGGCTAACTACCAAGATACGTTTGCGCAAACATTAGAAAAATTAAAAGCGGGTGATAAAGCCGCTCTTATAGATGCCTTTGCAGAAGCTAAAGCGTATTTTTCAGATGCAACGGCACATTTCTTGACACAAAGTCGTAGCTTATTGAATAAAGCGAATGATGCTAAAGTGCTTGATTAACACTGTCGCTTAAGTAAAAGCGAGCACATTGTTTGCTGCTCGCTATACACTGTTTATTAGTGACCGCCTAATGAGCCAGGTAATCCAACCGAATGGTGTTGAATAAGTCCCCATTGATAGAGTAATTCAGTCATATCAGACAAACTAAATAACGTCATACTTAAACCTACTACAGTCAATACGATTGTATAGGGCAGTGCCATAAAGACCATTCGTCCGTAAGAAAGCCTGAGCACGGGGGCGAGTGTCGAGGTGAGTAAAAATAAAAATGCAGCTTGACCATTTGGTGTCGCCACACTAGGCAAGTTAGTCCCTGTATTAATTGCAACGGCTAACAAATCAAATTGATCACGACTGATTTGCCCCGCCTCTAACGCGGCAGCGACTTCATTAATATAAACTGTACCAACAAATACATTATCGCTCACCATAGAAAGCAATCCATTCGCAATAAAGAACATCACCAATTGTAACTGTCCTTCAAATGTCAGCACCCAACTGATAACCGGCGTAAACAAATGTTGGTCGATTATTACTGCAACAATTGAAAAGAATACACACAGCAGAGCGGTAAAGGGGAGTGCTTCTTCAAATGCTTTTCCTAACTGGTGCTCTTCAATGATCCCTGCACTGGCAGTGGCAAAAATAATCACCGATAAACCAATTAACCCGACGGTTGCTAAGTGTAAAGCAAGTCCAATGATGAGCCACACCGCTATTACTGCTTGAATAGCCAAATTGACTTTGTCACGCGTTGTTCGTTTTTTCTCAAGCTTTTTAGCATGCTCAGATAATATGGTGTGAATAGGAACTGGCAATTTAGCACCGTAACCAAATGTCTTCGTTTTTTCGAGTAGAATAGTTGTCGCTACACCTGCAATCATTACAGGCAAGGTGATGGGGAGCATGCGAAAGAAAAACTCTCCGAAAAACCAGCCAGCACGTTCTGCAATAATTAAATTTTGCGGTTCACCAACCATGGTGCATACGCCCCCTAATGCAGTACCGATTGAAGCATGCATCAACAAATTGCGTAAAAATGCCCGAAATTCTTCCAATTCTTGACGATTGACAGGACGCACTTGATTATCGTCGTTTATATCATGTTCACTGCTGGAGTCTTTCCCCGAAGCAACTTTGTGGTAAATGCTGTAAAAACCCATTGCAACGGCAATAACAACCGCCATGACAGTCAGGGCATCAAGAAATGCAGATAAGAATGCAGCAGCAAGTGTAAAAGACAGCGACAGCACTGTTTTACTGCGAACTGAGACAACTAACTTAGTGAAAATATACAGTAACAGATCTTTCATAAAGTAAATGCCCGCAACCATAAAGATCAACAGTAAGATGACATCCACATTTTGAACTATTTCATGTTCAACCTGACCTGCTGAAGTCATTCCAATAAACATCGCTTCTATCGCCAGAAGTCCACCGGGTTGAAGCGGATAGCATTTTAATGCCATAGCAAGGGTAAAAATAAACTCTAGTACCAGCACCCAGCCAGCAATATAAGGGTTTAATTGAAATAAAATCGGATTTAACAATAAAAAAGCAAGAATGGTGTATTTATACCATTGTGGCGAATTCCCTAAAAAGTTTTTAAAGATTGCCGGCAGAACTCGTTGCTGCATTGCAGTACCTTATTAGATGGGATGATAACGCTAATAAGTTAATTCACTTAGCGTTAACAGTAAATATGCTGTTAGTGTAATTTTAGTATAGCTAAAGTACGATAACGATTGTTAATTATTAACTTAAGTGTGGTTTATTAATACTAGGCTAATTATTTCGTTATTATCTTTAGATTTTTATGTACACTGGATGGACTTTACTTGTTAGTTACAGAGCATCTGGTACAATCAGTGGGTTGATCGCTTTGTGCGATAGAAGTATGTGCTAACTCAAGTGGAAATTGAATGAGAATTTTTAAAGCGAAAAGTCCAGCAGGTTTTGCTGAAGAATACATTGTTGAATCTATTTGGAATGGTGACTTTCCGCCTGGCTCAATTCTTCCAGCAGAACGAGAGTTGTCAGAGTTAATAGGTGTTACACGTACCACTTTGCGTGAAGTGCTACAGCGTTTGGCGCGTGATGGCTGGTTAACGATTCAACATGGTAAACCAACTCGCGTTAATAATTTCTGGGAAACCTCAGGTCTTAACATTCTAGAGACGTTAGCACGACTAGATGAAGACAAAATGCCAGAGCTTACCGATCAACTTCTATCGGCTCGCACTAACATTAGTGCCATCTACACTCGTGCTGCAATAAAATTAGCACCTGAACGCGTGATCGAAATTTTATCGCAAAGTGAGCAGCTTGAAGACAGCGCGCAAGCATTTGCAGACTACGATTACAAAGTGCATCATGAACTTGCTGTCGCAGGTAACAACAGAATCTATGTACTTATCTTAAATGGCTTTAAAGGTTTTTACTCAAAAATCGGTTGCCATTACTTCTCTGATTCGCGTACACGTGAGCTTGCTCGCCAATTTTATAAAGATTTAACCTCGCTTGCTGAGCGTCATGAACACGACGGGGCTATTTCGCTTATGCGTAAATACGGCCATCAAACGGGTGAAATCTGGCAGCAGATCCGTGGTGATATGCCAGAAGATATTATGGACTAACAGCCCTTAGTTATGCGCCTTTTTATATTTGAGAACCCAGCTTTAAGCTGGGTTTTTTGTATTTATTTAACAATAAGGTGGGTTCATAATCACCCTGCATCATAAGGTAATTCGATAGACATAGCGCATATCTTTTTTATATCAATTTTTCCGATTGCATATATCGCTTTTTTCGATTGTTCATTTGCCTGTAACCTCTTTAAACTATCTTGCTAAATATCGATACTTACTCTTGGTTTTTGTTTTTTCGGAACCATATATATGTGAGTATTGCGTAGGCAATTGGAAATAAACTCAAATATTTGGAGATAAAAATGGGTGTATTAGTTGGCCGTCAGGCACCAGACTTTACTGCAGCAGCTGTTCTTGGTAACGGTGAAATCGTTGAAAACTTCAACCTAAAAGACACTATCAAAGGTAAAAAAGCAGTTATCTTCTTTTACCCGTTAGACTTCACTTTCGTATGTCCTTCAGAGTTAATCGCTTTCGACAAGCGTTTTGAAGAGTTCCAAAAGCGTGGCGTTGAAGTAATCGGTGTTTCTATCGATTCACAATTCTCACACAACGCATGGCGTAACACTGCTGTTGCTGACGGCGGTATTGGTCAAGTTAAATATGCACTAGTTGCAGACGTTAAGCACGAAATCTGTCAAGCGTACGACGTTGAGCACCCAGAAGCAGGTGTTGCTTTCCGTGGTTCTTTCCTAATCGACGAAGAAGGTACAGTACGTCACCAAGTAGTTAACGATTTACCATTAGGCCGTAACATTGATGAAATGCTTCGCATGGTTGACGCACTAGCGTTCCACAGCGAGCACGGTGAAGTATGTCCAGCAGGTTGGACTGAAGGTAAAAAAGGTATGGATGCAAGCCCTGAAGGTGTTGCTAAATTCCTTTCTGAAAACGAAGGCGACCTATAATTTAGGCCTTTGTTGAAAGTATTAAAAAACCCGCCAATTGGCGGGTTTTGTTTTATCTGGTATGCGTTTAGTTAAAGCGCATTGTTAGCTTTGTATAGAAATAACGTCCACGAGGGTTATGCACACTTGATACATAGCCATATAAGTCGCTATCACCATCACCAATTGCAAATGGAGGATCTTCGTCAAATACGTTATTAACGCCCACAGAGAGTTTTAGTTTTTCTGAGAAGTTATACGCAGTCTGTAAATCAACCAGTGTTTGAGAGTCAACCATGCGTGATGTGTTGCTATCAAAGTCTAGGTTACCGTCAAAGTCGATATCAGGGGTATCTTCAAACTCACCGATGTAACTCACATTCACATTCGTATTAAAGTCACCCATTTCCCAGTTAGTGCTGAATATCCAACGATTTTCTGGGTAACGATATTCACCCGTATAATCACGGCCATCTTTCTTAAATTCATTTTGGTATGCCCATTCAAGATTGAATTTTAAGAACCCGTAGTCATTCATTGCATGCGTGTAATTAGCAGAGACATCAACACCAGATACTTCTTGTGAGGATACATTTTCGAAAGTGCTATGTACTTTTTGAATAACCCCTAAGCTTAGGCCGCCTTGAGGCGCAAGTCGTACACACACTGTGCTATTTTGATCATTACAATTTTGATCGTAAATAGGGCCGAATTCTTGCTCATCAATTTTATTGTCTTGCGTTATGCTCCACACATCAATACCGAAACCAAATTCAGCTGTGGGTGCCCAAATAAAGCCAACGTTCCAAGATTCAGATTCTTCAGCTTCTAGGTTTGGATTACCTGCAAACTGAATGTTGTAATCAAGTGCATTACAATCAAGCCCTGTCGCTTGGCATCGGTAAGTATCTACAAAGAACTGACTTTCTTCTGAGGGACCTAAACCAATTTGCGCTAATGAAGGTGCTCTGAAACCTTGTGCCCAAGAACCACGAACAGTGATTGAATCGGTTGGTGCCCAACGTACAGCTACTTTTGGATTGGTTGTTGAGCCAAAGTCACTGTAATCATCATAGCGACCCGCTAATTGTAACTCTAGGTTATCTGCAAGCGGGATTGAAAACTCAATATACGCAGCATACTGGTCACGCTCAGCTGCTGCTGACACTGACTCGGTACCAAAAATTAAACCACGTTGAAATTGATCATCAGGAATATCACTTACATCTTCCTCACGGTATTCAATACCGGCGGCCATCATAACGACATCATCACCAAAGCTAAATGCTTCACCACTGATATTGGCATCGAATGAGGTCATATGCGACTCACCACGGCGCACCAGACTTGTTGTAATTCTGTCGATAACCGCAGGGTCGTTATAGGTGCCTCCAAATGGATTGTAATTACCCGCATCAATTTCTTGCTGAAGAAAGTCGGTACGCACCCAGCCCTGGCTTCTACTGCCTGTTTGCATTGATTTACTGCGGCCTTTTTGAACGGCTGTCTCCCAGCTCCAATCATTAATTTCACCTTTTAAGCCAGCCACAAAACGCAGTGTATCTGATTCGATATCCCATTGGCGAGGACCTGCATCAACGGTACGATACCGACCAATTTCAATATCTTGACCAAAAGGATTGTTTGGGTGACTTGCTGGTACCGTGAGTCCTGCGTCTTCATCAAGAGGAGTGGGAGCACCCGCTGCCTGTGAGGAGTTATGCTGTACTGCCATTTCCATAAATGCAGTGATGCCATTATCAAAGTTATATTCAAATTGTGAAATAGCGCCAACACGTTCAGACGCCGGTGTTATATAGCCATAGGGGCCATAGTCAAATAAACAGCTACCACTGGCGGTTGCATTTTCTGCAGGGCAAGATGGGTCAATTGTTTTTTCGCCATCGACGTAAAAGTAGCCTGGAAAACCACGCGAAGAGCGGAAATCCATACCACCATATGGTTCTTGGTTAGCGGTGCCTAGGCGTCCCATTTCATCTGACGATAATGCCGTATTATTAAAATAATCAATAATAACAGACGCACTACTTTTTTCTGTGCTTGTTCCCCATACTAAACTCGCTGTTTTTTCTTCATAATTAGGTCCGTCAGTACCACCATAACCTAAGTTGACCTCTAGACCATTAATGTCTTTTTTAAGAATAATATTAACTACACCAGCAACCGCGTCAGAGCCATAAATAGCAGATGCACCGTCTTTTAAAATATCGATACGCTCGATTGCTGAAACAGGAATAGAGTTAATATCAACAAATGAGTTGGTAATACTTTCTGCGAAAGCACTAATAGCAACACGGCGTCCATTGATAAGTACTAAGGTTGCATCCGAACCTAAGCCACGTAAGCTCACGGCAGCAGCGCCATTTGCTGTTGAATCTTGGTTATTCCCACGGGTTGAAAATGTGCCATTACCGGCGACTGGCATACGCTCTAAAAGCTGTTGTAGGTTGTCATAACCCATATTATCAATATCTGCGCGACTGATTGATTGGATAGGTGAGGGTCCCTCAATATCTGAGCGTTTAATACGTGAACCTGTTACTTCGATGCGCTCAACTTTTTCAGCGCTTTCTGATGATTCGGCAGCAACTGAGGTGAAAGTTGTGCCCGCTAATGCGGCAATGGTAAAAACAGTAAGAGGTCGTCGAATAAAGTGATGAGTTTTCTTCATAAATTTCAATCCTTGTTTAATTGTGAGATTTTTGTGAAATAATCACAGTAAAGATTGATACCATGTAAATGGTTAGTTTTGAAATACTACAAAAGAATGAGCTTGACACGTGGAAACGTTTCAAAATGTTAAAAGTGAGGTAGAGTAAGGGGTACAGAGCCTAACAGAAAGTTAGGCTCAAGCAGGGATTTTATGCTTTATGTTTCATCAGGCGTTCTTTTTCACGCGCCCAATCTTTGTTTTTCCCATCTTCACGTTTATCGTGCATCTTTTTACCTTTAGCGAGGTGGAACTCCAACTTCACCCAGCATTTTTTCCAGTACATGGCAGTGGCGATCAGTGAATAACCATCACGCTCTGTTGCACCGATAAGACGATCGATTTCACGTTTGTTCAAAAGTAATTTGCGATACCTAAGCGGATCACAAATTACATGTGTTGAAGCACTGTTGAGAGGCTGAATTTGACTGCCAAGTAAAAATGCTTCGCCGTTTTTAATGTGAATATAAGTCTCAGAGATGTTTACTTTACCAGCTCGGATACTTTTTACTTCCCAGCCCTGTAGTTCAACCCCTGCTTCAAACTTATCGTGTAAAAAATACTCATGACGCGCTTTTTTGTTAAGCGCGATAGTATTGCTTGTCGATTTAGATGATTTTTTCTTAGCCATAGTGGTTCATATTATACGTAAAAACAGCGTTTTTACATCGCTTTTTTAAGGCTTTATACAAATAATCCCGTTACTAAAATTTGGGGAAATAGCCAAAGCTTGCTAAAATTCGCCGACACAGTTGGGAGTGAATATGCCACAAATAGAAAAAAGTGCGCTGGTAATGTACAGCAGTAAAGAAATGTTTGATTTAGTGAACGATGTTGATGCGTACCCTGAGTTTTTACCACATTGTTCAGACGCTAAAATTATTGCACAACAACCCAGCGGTATGACGGCCAGTTTAGAAATATCGAAAGCGGGTTTAAAGAAGTGGTTTACCACAGAAAATACCTTTATTGATGAGCAAACCGTTGCTTTACGTTTAGTTGATGGTCCTTTTAAAAGCTTGCAAGGGAAATGGCATTTTTTACCTTTAGACGATAAAGCGTGTAAAGTGCAATTACACTTAGAGTTTGAATTTGCTAGTAAACTAATTGAGCTTGCTTTTGGTAAGGTGTTTAACGAAGTGGCAAAGAATATGGTGAATGCTTTTACTCAACGTGCGAAAACGGTGTATGGAGTCCGCTCATGATAAGTGTTGAAGTTGTATTTGCGTTGCCTACAACCGCGACAAGTTTACTTGTCGAAGTACCAGAGGGAACCACTGTTGAGCAAGCTGTTATTAAATCGGGCATTATCGAAAAGTGCCCCGAAATAGATGCGAATAACCTCACATTAGGTGTGTGGAATCGCACTTGCAAGTTAACACAAGAGGTTAAGCAAGGGGATAGAATTGAAATTTATCGCCCATTAATTGCAGACCCCAAAGATGCACGCAGACGTCGTGCAGAGAAAGCCAAAGAAGAAGGTAGAGCTAATAAAGTTACCGGTGGGCGCCCACTGAATAAAGCATAGTAACCTATTGAAAGTGAATCACTTACTGCACGTTTTAACCGGTGGTTTTATCTATTTAGCATACAAAAAAGGGTCGCTTTTGCTACCCTTTGTTTTTATATTTACTCTTGTTCAAGTGGGGTATTGAACTCACTTGGTTGCTCATAATCACCTGATATTGACACGAGCTTATTATCTTCAAAATTAACCGTTAACGATTTGCGTTGTTCATTGCTACGGCCTAGATTAAAAACATAAAGATAATGCCAAGTATTCTTGTCGAATGAATCTTCTGCAACCGGTTTACCAAGTACGTAAACCACTTGCTCACGAGTCATATTAACGCGAAGCTTATCAACGTCAGATTGTTCTAAAAAGTTACCCTGAGGAATGTTGATGCGATAAACCCAACTAGAACACCCAGCGGTAGCACTTAAAGTAAGGGTAAGTACTAACCAAAAAGAAAAAGTTTTAAACGACTGCATTATTTGTTTGAATCCTTATTTTTTATACACTGCATGATACCGATTAGTCACAGAAGGTAAAACCCTTTTCAATAATTGTTTTACTGAAACATGATTAATGCTCACGAGGCACAGATTTGACCACCGACACGACAAAAAGTTTACCTGAATCAATAAAAAAGCGCGACAGTTCTCAATCACACTGGCATTTGTATATTGTGCAGACTCGTTTTGGCCACTGGTATACAGGGATCAGCACCGATGTTGAAAAACGTTTTGCAGCTCACCAAGCTGACAAAGGGGCAAAAAATTTAAAAGGAAAAGGACCTTTAACCTTAATTTATCAGCAACCGGTTGGCTCTCGCAGCGAGGCTAGTAAGCTTGAGATTCAGGTTAAAAAGTTAAACAAAGCGCAAAAAAGGCAGTTTGTTATCACAGCTAAATTACCTGGTTAGGGCACTAACAAACTCTGCAATTTTGCTCACTGCGTGTTCAAATAACCTAAAGTCAATGTGCTCTAGGGTATCACTCGGTTGATGATGGTGTTTATCGTGTCCCATGCCAAAATAAATATAAGGGACACCTGCTTTTGCAAACGAATAATGATCGCTGGCTCTTCGCCAATCAACGTTAAGATCAAATAATCGATTAAGTCGGGCAGATGAACTGGTTGCAAAAAATGTAATGTTTTCATCAGAAAGTCTAGTAATTGCTGTTTTATACTGCGCTATTGATTGGCCGTCTAAAAAGGCATAAATGCGAGGTTTTCGCTTGTTAACCACGAGCATATCCAGATTAATATTTAATGCGATATCTGCGCTGTTTAATTGTGACACTAAATAGTTACTGCCATGTAAGCCATTTTCTTCTGCATCGGTGGCAACGAACATTAATTGGTTCTGATGGGGCTTATCGGCGAAATACGCTGCTAAATAGAGTAAAGCAGCAACACCGCTGGCATTATCGTTTGCGCCAGGGTAGAGCTTAGTCCCGCGTTGCCCTAAATGGTCATAATGTGCAGTAAAGATAATCTTTTTACATTGAGCGCAAGCGGATGGTTTAGTCGCAATGATATTGCGGGCAGTGGCTTTTTGATAAAAAGTTGCGGGGTATTGAAATGTTTGTTCTTGAACTTCATAGCCTAATGAGGTTAAGCGGCTTGCAATGTAATCAGCGGCACGCTTTGCGCCGATTGTATTGGTTTTCCGGCCATAAAATTGCGTTGAAGTAAGCGTTGTGACATCTTGTTTTAAATGAGAGTCAGCACTGGCAAACGCAGCATCACAGTAAAATAAGTTACTGGTAATCAGTAAGCTTTGCAGTATGCGAACGCAGTGCCTGTAGTTTACTTTCATAACGCTGTTTATCATGATCAAAATCTGCCTTATTGTTCGCCATGGTCAGGTATTTTTTGGCTAGTTTCAAGTCACCTAGCTGAAAATATATACGTGCAAGGCCAAAGTCACTGTCATGTAAGTTATTATCTAAAGTGCGTGCTTTCTTAAAATGCGCTATCGCATCTTCATAGCGCCCAGTTGCGTAGGCATCATTGCCAAGCGAAATATGATAATACGGATTAGTTTGACGCTTTTTATCTAGCTGTGTGAGGATGGCATTACCCTGTTGTTCACGATTCGTCAAATTGTAAAGCAGTGCTAGGTTGCCCAAAGCCGTGTTGTTATCAGCATCTAAGGTTATGGCATATTGGTAGGCTACTTCTGCCTCTGGGTAGAGATTTGTTAGCCTTAAGAGCACACCTAAGTTCCCCCAAGCTCCTGAATAAGCGCTATCTGTATTGATAGCAGCTTTGTAATAACTGTATGCACGACCATAGTCATGGCTAAGCATGGCCGAAACCCCTTTGTTGTTATAAAACATGGCGGTGATACGAGCTTTATTAATATGACTTGTTTTAAATGCTGCCTGACGGCTATTTGGATCAAAATCAATCACTAATGAACGCGAACCAGGATAAATAATCGTGCGGTTTATGGCGTGTTTGTCGTGTTCTCTTACCTTTAAATTTATGTGTCCTGTCAGTAAGCTAAAGCCATTATTTCGTGCCCAATACTCTGGAATGTGAACCTTTTGAAATTGCCCTTCAAGACCAAGATACTCGGCTAAGCTGTACGCTAATATTGATAAAGAGAGGCAGTTGGCATTTAAATCAGCATAGGCTTGATTCGCGGTTAGTGTCGCGCCTGATTGATAAGACAGTGAGGCATCACCATTTTCTAATAAAAAGTGCAGTAAACGTTTAGTTGTCTCGAGTGAGCGAGTGTCTTCAGGAAAAGCACTGTCTAACTGACGTTTAATACGCGGAGTTAGCGCAAAAATTTCTTCCTGACTTTCGACTTTTGAAAGCCTAAATTCATTGAGCTCAGTGAGTGCTAATGGCGCAGGGGCCAACTGCTTAGGTGTATTATTACATGCTGATAAAAAGCAAAGACTTGATAATAGAGCAATCGTAGGCGCGTTCATAAGGCCCCCTTTAATTAACAGCCTAGGGAATCACATGTCTGTAAGTATAGGCTGTAATTAAAAAAGGGTCAGTGTTTACTGTTACAAAAGGTGTCAGCGTTTATCAAAGGTCGCAACAAGATCGTCTAGCGTTTGCGCACTGCTTGCTAAATCCTTTATTGCTTGCTCAGTGTCAATCTGCTCATGCATCACGGTATCGCTGATATCGCTAATTTGCTCAATATTGCGTCCGACATCAGCAACGACATTGCTTTGCTCCTCTGTGGCCGTCGCAATTAATGTTGCCATATCATTAATCTCATTAGCTGCATTGGTGATCGTGTTAAGCAACTCAACAGAGCTTTGCATGGCATTAACACTCAATTGAGCGCGTGATTTAGAATGATTGATATGTTCGACAACAAGATCGGATGTGCTTGTTAATTCACTGATCATCGTTTGGATTTCATTTGTCGATTGTGAGGTTCTGCTGGCAAGTGCGCGTACTTCATCTGCAACAACAGCAAAACCACGACCATGCTCACCAGCGCGAGCAGATTCAATCGCTGCGTTAAGCGCTAATAGGTTTGTTTGCTCAGAAATACCACGAATAGCATCAACAATGCTGGCAATTGCCTGCGTTTTGTTTGCAAGTTCGTTAACTTGTTCCGTAATGTTGTCGATGTCGGTTGCTAATTCTATTATTGCTTCTTTACTTTGGGTCACCTGCGTATGACTTTGTTCGGTACTGTGTTTACTGGTTTCTGTCAGTTTTGCCGTATTCGTGGCGCTTGAGGCAATTTCTTGTACCGTCGCGCCCATTTGATTAATTGCGGCAGCAACTGAAATTGTCTGTTCTTTTTGATTATCAAGCGCTTCAGAGTTCTTTTGGGCCTGCTTAAATACATGGGCCGCGCTTTGTCTTATTTCGCGACTTTCTTGCGCTACTTGCATGATGGCCGTTTCAATTTTTGAAATGAATTGGTTAAAGCCCGTGCTTAAGTTAGCCAGTTCAGGCTGCTCAGATTCTGGCAAACGGTATGCTAAGTTTGCATCACCAGAGCCTAAACGCATGAACAGCTCTGCCATTTTTGATAGGGGGGATGACAGTGTTTTTGCTAATAAGAAACCGGCGAAGCTGGCAACTAGCGCAATGACAATTGCAAAGCTGATTATCTGCCATTGTAACACTTGAATACTGGCAAATACCTCATTTTTGGGCACTTGAGCAATGACAAATAAATCGGTATTTTTAATTGGGCTGGCAGCAAGCAGTGTTGCTTCGCCATTCAGGTCGAGTTCGTGTAAATTAAAATCTTGATTGGTTAGTAAAGAGTCTGTAATACCTGGCTGGTACACCGAATCTAGTTTTGCCTTAGCCACTTTACTGGCATCTTTATGTAATTGAATTAAGCCATTTTTATCTGCTATGAACACAAACCCAGTTTCTTCAATCTTAAACCTTTGCAGCATGGCTTGCATGTCATCAATGCTTTTTGCCAATCCTGCAAGACCAATACCATTGGTTTGCTGGTGGTTAACAAACATTTTTACATCAGTGGGCGACTCTTGATAAATACTGATAGAAAAAGGCACTGATGATTGCGTGAAGGCAAAAAACCAACTGTCTTGCTCTTTTGTAAGCACACGTAAAAAACCGTCTTGATTCCAATATTGTGCAGTTTCACGATTGGCCCAAGATGCCGTGGCTAAATCATACTGTTTAACAAGGCGGTTGAGCTCTTTGAGCAGCGTATTATCGTTATTATTTCCTGAGCGAGCCCATTCTAAAACGAACTCGTTGCTAGAAAGCTGTTCTGCAGCGCTGATCATTTGGTTTATATCGTGGGTGATATAGTTATCAATTGCTTGCAATTTACTTGGCAGTTCAGATTCAATCATACGGTGTTCGATGATTTTTTTTGCACTATAAAGGGCTGTTGCACCGATAAGTGCTGCAACGATAAGAGCAATAGAACTGCCTAGTAGAGTTATTTTTTTGGTAATGGTAAGTTGATTTAACGCCATGAAAGTGTCTTAGTTTACAACAAATAAGAGAGTAATTTTAGCATACACTTTGCAGATGACGAATAAATGTAGGGACAAAAAAAAAGCCCAAAGCATATGCAATTGGGCTTTGTTTCTAACAAGCGAAACTTACTTTCCAGGGTTAAACAATTTTCTTCATTGCTGACATGTAACCGCGTAGTTTACTGCCTACCACTTCAACAGGGTGCTCTCGAAGTGCTTTATTCACAGCGATCAACGTTTGGTTATCAACCTGATTGCTGGTGCTATCAAGGCCTTTACCAATGACATCAGTATCAATGTTTTGCATAAAGTCTTTTAGCAGTGGTAAACACGCATGGTTGTATAAGTAACAGCCATATTCTGCGGTATCGGAAATAGTTCTGTTCATTTCAAAAAGTTTTTTACGCGCAATCGTATTAGCAATTAGTGGCGTTTCGTGCAGTGATTCATAGTAAGCCGATTCAGCAATGATGCCCGCTGCTGTCATGGTTTCAAATGCCAGTTCAACGCCTGCTTTTACCATTGCAACCATTAGAATACCTTGGTCGAAGAAGGTTTGTTCATTGATCTCTTCATCAGTATTTTGTTGCTTTTCGAATGCTGTTTCTGCTGTTTCTGCGCGCCATGCGAGTAATTTTGCATCATCTTCAGCCCAATCAGCCATCATGCCACGAGAAAACTCGCCGCTGATAATATCGTCCATGTGCTTATTATAAAGAGGGCGCATGATTGTTTTTAGCTGCTCGCTTAACTCAAATGCCTTTACTTTCGCAGGGTTCGATAAGCGGTCTAACATGTTTGTTACACCACCATATTTTAGTGCTTCGGTGATTACTTCCCAGCCGTATTGAATCAATTTAGAGGCATAACTAGGATCAATCCCTTTTTCAACCATTTTGTCAAAACACAGTAATGAGCCGGTTTGTAACATGCCGCATAAAATAGTTTGCTCACCCATTAGGTCTGACTTAACTTCAGCAATAAATGATGATTTTAGTACACCTGCGCGGTGGCCACCGGTGCCAGCCGCGTATGCTTTTGCTTGTGCTAGGCCATGTCCTTGCGGATCATTTTCAGGGTGAACAGCGATAAGCGTAGGGACACCAAAGCCGCGTTTGTACTCTTCGCGTACTTCAGAGCCTGGGCATTTAGGCGCTACCATAATGACCGTTAAATCTTCGCGAATTTGCATACCTTCTTCAACAATGTTGAAACCATGTGAATAGGCAAGGGTCGCGCCTTGTTTCATAAGTGGCATGATGGCATTCACAACGGATGTATGCTGCTTATCAGGTGTTAAGTTCAATACTACATCGGCAGTTGGGATAAGTTCTTCGTATGTACCAACAGTAAAACCGTTTTCAGATGCATTTAAGAATGATTGACGACGCTCAGCAATAGCCGACTCGCGCAATGTATATGAAACATCTAAACCTGAATCACGTAAATTTAAACCTTGGTTAAGACCTTGTGCGCCACAACCGACAATAACGAGTTTTTTCCCTTTTAAAGCGTCTACGCCATCAGTAAATTCTGATGGATCCATAAATTCACATTGCGCTAATTGCGCTAACTGCTCACGTAAAGGAAGAGTGTTGAAATAATTCGCCATTGTTAGTGTCCTATTAATACTAGTTTGTTAGAAAACAAAGAGTCATTCTTTGTATGGGTTAACAGTATGCAATTTTTAACCTTGCGTAAAATGATATATTTGCATTAAAGTCTTTCATAAAATGAAATGGTGAAATTATGGATCACAAGCATCTACATTACTTTTTAGCATTGGCGAAAACATTACACTTTGCGAGGGCCAGTGAGCTGTGTCATATCAGTGCTCCGACACTGAGCCGAAACATTAAGCAGCTTGAGGAGGAGGTTGGCGTCGTCTTGTTCAATCGAGATAATCGCACGGTTAAATTAACTCGAGAGGGTGAGTCTTTTATTGAATATGCTAACGCAACGTTAGCGAATTGGCACCGTTTCAAAGCGAATGTACAAGAGCCACAGCAGCATATATACGGTAATGTGAGTATTTATTGTTCGGTCACCGCCTCGTATAGTTTTTTACATCAGATATTAGAACAGCTACGGATGCAGCATCCCTATATTGAAATAACTTTAAATACGGGTGATCCAGCACTGGCTATTAATCGGGTTTTAGATGGTCATGAAGCCATGGCCATTGCAGCAAAACCTGCTAAGTTACCTGGGCAAATAGCATTCACCAGTATTGGTTACTCGCCTTTGGTACTCATTGCTCCTAAAATTGTGTGCCCTATTAGTGAGCAGCTTAAAGATGAAAATAATATTGCCTGGTCAAACCTTGAATTTATCGTGGCAGAGCAGGGGTTATCTCGACAACGTTTAGAGCAGTGGTGGCGTAAGAAAAGCATTCATGGTCGAATTTATGCGCAAGTAGCGGGACATGAAGCCATGGTATCAATGGTGAGTTTGGGTTTAGGGGTGGCAATGGTGCCGAAGATTGTGCTCGACAACAGTCCGCTAAAAGATAAAGTTCAAATTATTAGTGATGCCGAACAAACTATTCCCGGTTTTGATATTGGTTTAGCGGTACTCAATAAAGAGCGGCATGACCCGGCACTGAATGCGATTTGGAGTATTGCGCAATCGTTAACTCAACAGGCAATCTAATACTTTTATGCTCGCTTATTTGGTTGGCTGTATGAGTTTGATTTGGTTCTTTTGGTTGTTCTGTTTTTGTATAGGTATATTATTTTTTTTGTAGTTATTTAGTATGGTTTTTTAAAAGTTTAACTCGTGGTTTGTACTGGTTTATATCTGTGAAATTGCTTTTTTATTGATTTTTTTCAATGTGTTGCTACCGTAATTTAAAATAATAAAAATTCATGGCAACGACACATGGTATTGTCTGCTCAAGCCGCTCATTCTTTAGGTTATTCTAGCCACTGTTTAAAGCTAGCCATTCCATTAATGGTGAAATATAAAATTCCCATAACGCCGCTTAATTATGCAATTTGGTATTGCTATGTTAGTGACAAGAACCATGATTTAAATAAAGAGCTGGATGGCTTTATTAGCAGATTTAATGGCTGTAGTTATGAGCAAGCTAACTACTCATTCAACAAGTACCTTTCAGTCAATGACCTATCCTTATTTAATCAGCTTTCGAATAGTTTTGATGATGTTGTAGGGCAAGTCCAACATGATTTAACTGCAGCGCTTAATCAATCAACGCAGTTTAATCAGGTATTATATGCATGCAGGGAGAAGTTACACGATGCTGATATTAGTAAAGAAAGAGGCTTCGATGATGTACTTCACTGTGTTGAGCGTTTAACTAACGAATCAGCCGCATTACAAAATCGCACGCAAGATTTTCAAAATCAACTAGCCCTAGCATATGCAAAAATTATAACGCTAAAACAAGAGCTGATTGATTCAAAAAGAAAGGCTGAAAAAGATACGCTCACTGGGCTTTTTAATCGCGGCAAATTTGATGAAGATATTACCGTTTTTTGTCAGCGTGATGATTTAGCCGAAATCGCTGTGCTAGTGATGGTCGATATTGACCACTTTAAAGTATTTAACGACACTTTTGGTCACCAAAAAGGTGATCAAGTCTTACGTGCTGTTGCGGTAAAATTACTGAAGTATGTCGCAAGTGTTGGCCAAGTTTATCGTTATGGGGGAGAAGAGTTCTGTTTCACTGCGCAGTTTACCAGCATCAGTGATATGACTAACTTTACTCAACAGCTGCGTTTAGCCATCACAAAATTACACATTAAAGATCCTGCTTCCACGACTGTACTGGGTTATGTTACCGCAAGCTTTGGTGTTGCAATTAAATCAACAAATAGTCAACCAAATCAACTCATTAAAAAAGCTGATAAGGCACTTTATCTCGCTAAAAAGCACGGTCGTAATCGCATAGAAATTATTGAAGAGTAACAAAGTGACAGACTTACTGCGTATAAATGTATCAAATTTGTGAATAGTTGTAACTTGCTAAGGACAGTTTATTCACAACTTGGTAGTATGGTGTCATTGCATAATTCTCTTTGGTCGTAACAATAATAATGAAGTCTCAGACGATCAGGATGTGCGTAATCGTTTTTTCTGTGCTGCTTTTGCTTTCAAGTAAAGTCTATGCCGATGAATCAACACGCACTGAACGTGAAAGCCGTGTGGCTAGTCAAGAAATCGATATTAATCGCTGGCACGTAAGTGTTAATGCGGGTATTGGTGTCATGACGAACCCGCTACATGGTGGTAAAAATTTACCCTTAGTAGTGCTACCTGAAATAGCCTATTACAGCGAAAAGTGGTTTTTTGATAATGGCCGCCTCGGTTATTCTTTTCATGAAAGTGCTTCACACGTTGTTAATTTTGTGACCGAGTTTAATCCTGAAACTCGCTTTTTTATTGATTTTCATCCAAGTAATGTGTTTGCACTGCAAACATCAAATAGCTTCATGGTTGAATCAACGACCAGTGACGAACTCGTTAAAAAAAGGGTGACAATTGACGATGTACGTAAACGTCGTTGGGCACTTGATGCGGGCGTGAGCTACCACTACGTACGTGATAACCATATTTTCTCTTTTCAAGCTTTAGCTGATGTATCTGGGGTCTACCAAGGAATGCGAAGTGCATTACAATGGCAAGCACATTATCAAGTCGATGACCTTGAAATAATGCCGAGCGTAGGCATTTGGTACAAATCAGCCAAACTAAATGATTATTTTTATGGTTTATCTGCCGAAGAGTCTTTAAATGGGGTAATTGGTGTTGGCAGTAGCTGGCAACCTTATGCTAAAATCGACGCCCGTTGGCCTCTGAGTGAGACTAACTCTCTTCGTTTTCATTTAGCATATTATGACTACTCAGCCGTGGATGACAGTCCGCTTTTTGAACACACGTATTCAATGACTGCTTTTATAGGATTCAATCATATTTTTTAATATGAAGTATTTTGTTTTAAGTCTGTGTGTGTTTGTTGCTGTTATTTGGGGGTTCCCGAGTCACGCACAAGCGACTCACTTAGCTATCTCACCCAAAGTGTGTGTTGTATTACAGCAGCATGATTTTTGCGATCTTCAGTTAAAAATAAGTTGGCAAGTGGCGCAGCCTGAAGATGTGTGTTTGTACCAAAATAATCAGCAAATTCAATGCTGGAAGAACACTCGAAAAGCGCAGTTACATCATAAAGCGCGTGTTCAGGTTGAAACAATATACTCCTTAATCAATCCGCACACGGGGAGTAAAATTGCAACAGCTAAAGTTGAAGTGCAAAGCACTGAAGCAAAAACAACGAGACGCAGATTACGCTCACCGTGGAGCTTATTTTAATTCAGGAGCAACCAATGGCAAAGATTTTACTTGTTGAAGATGATCTCGGTTTACAACAGTTAACACGGGACTATCTTCAGCATAACGGGTTGGATGTTGCGGTCCTTGAACGCGGCGATGAAGTGTTTGATTACCTTGAAAACAACCCGGTAGATTTAATGATTCTAGACGTTATGTTACCCGGTAAAGATGGCTTTAGTGTATGCCGTCAGGTACGCGATAAATATAGCCTACCGATTTTAATGCTGACAGCAAAAGGTGAAGACTTTGACCAAGTTATTGGTCTTGAGCTTGGTGCTGATGACTACGTCATTAAGCCGGCTGAGCCGCGTGTTTTACTTGCACGAATTAATGCATTACTTCGCCGTGGCCAAGCAACAAACAAAACCCCTGAAGAAATTACCTTTGGCGATTTAAGCATTGATAAAACCAGTCGCATTGTTACACTCAAAGGTAATGAAATTACACTTACCTCTCATGAATTTGAATTGCTTTGGTTATTAGCGTCAAATGCAGGTGAGGTGCTAAGTCGTGAGCATGTTCATCAACATATGATTGGTCGTCAGTACGATGGTTTAGACCGTACAGTTGACGTACGTGTATCACGGATCCGTAAAAAGCTGGGTGATAACAGTGATAAGCCTTATCGTATAAAAACGGTGTGGGGACAAGGTTATTTGTTCGTATCTGATGCATGGGAAATGTAAGTATTAATGGGGAAACTGTTTGCAAGCTTATACCTTTATATAATAGTTTCTTTGTTTCTGGTTAGTGGGGTCATTGAGCAACTTTGGCCCTATGAAGATACTCAACAACACATCGCCCTCGACCAAGAGTTTGGGAAATCTCTCTGGCTCTTAAGTCAAACAGAAGAGGGGCTAGAAAAATTACAGCAAGCGTTTAATAGCGAACGCATTAACCGTAATGATGTCGCTCTACCTGAAGAATTAAACGCCAAGTTAAACGCTGATAAACACCTTTATCTTTTTAACCACCAGCAAGAAGTCATTTGGTACATAGCACTGAATGATAAGCAGTTGTTGCATGTGGGTCCTTTTTCAGTGTCCAATTCAAGTTTTAGCTCGGTTTGGCCTTACTTTCTATTATTAACCGTGATTGGTGTGCCTGTAGGCTTATGGAGTTTCTTACTGTGGCGCGACTTCAATAAGCTGACACTTGCTTGTGAGGCGGTCGGTGGCGCACAAGATTTTGAACTTCATGATGCGTCTAAATCATTTTTCTTACCAATCACCGATACCTTAAGCGCGATGCAAGAACGCATCCAATATTTGCTTGCAGCTCAACAAGAGCTTACTTCATCAGTTTCTCATGAGTTTAGAACGCCTTTAGCACGGTTAAAATTTGCGGTTGCTATGCTTGAAGAGCAAATAGAAAATGAAAAGTCATTCGATTACATCGATAACATGCAAGCAGACATTGCTGAGCTTGAAGCCTTAGTGTCAGAAATGCTTGAATATGCCCGCCTTGATTCCCATCAGCCAAGTTTAACGCGTCGCCCTTGTGATTTAACAGCATTGATTAATAGTGTTGTGAATAAACTAGAGTTTGCCACCGACATTGATGTGCAATTGAATGCGCCAGCAGAGCTCTACTACGAATGTGATGAGCACTTTATGGCACGCTGCATTCAAAATTTACTGGGGAATGCTCAAAAGTATGCAGCCCATAAAATTCAAGTGAGTTTGCAAGAATTTCCTGATTATATACAGCTCAATGTTGAAGATGATGGCCCAGGTATTGCCCCAAGTGAGTGGCAGAGTGTATTTAAGCCATTTACACGTTTAGATAAGAGTCGAGATAAAAAAACCGGTGGATTTGGTTTAGGTCTTGCTATCGTGGCAAAAATTGTAAGCTGGCATCAAGGGCAATCAGAACTGGGTAATTCTGAGCTGGGTGGGGCAAAATTTATTATTCGCCTCTATAAGCTAGACTATACCACTGTGCATTAATACGTCATCATTTTGAGTGACTAAACCTAACGCTTGACGTCAGTTGTGTTAAAAACTTCTGGTTGGCGACTGCATGTGTAGGAAGTCGAACAGTGCAGGAGCAATTGCCAAGGCACCTCAATCACAAAGTATTACCTTCGTTATTACACGGTTTTTTACTTCAGCATAACTCTCTTCGTTAAGCTAACGTGTAGTCACTCATTAGCAGACATAAAAAAAGCGCCTTAGGCGCTTTTTCTGTGGTTAAAACCAAAAATAAACAAGTAGCAAAGTAATAGACTACGTTCAAAAGTAAAAGTTCACGAAAATTGAAATTATTTTTCATCTAATAATGGCATCAGCATTTTCTCTAAACCATTGAGTTTTACTTCGTACATCATTGCTAGTTGCGCGCCAAGTTGTGTGTCTGGAAATCCTTTCTGTTTAAACCATACAAGATAGGGTTCAGGTAGCAATAAGAGGGGGCGACCAGCGTACTTTCCAAACGGCATTTTTGTATTTATCGCGAGCTTTAATTGGGCTGTATCCATTACTGTCTCAATTGGACTTATATTTATTATGAATGATACGGCAAATAGGAAAGAGAAAATAGGCTGTGACGGGCAAGAAACAGCCTATTTAGTGAGGGAGGTAGGCCCTCGGAATGACTACTGCAAAATAATACTGAATGCTAATGTAGTTGTTGGCGACTCTTTTTCGAAAACCCAAGCTGCTTGAGCCTCGTTACGATAGTCGGGTCGTCAATTCGCTCAGGTGTTTCACTGTCACGAAGAAAATGATCACGCGGAACTTGATAAACATCGAGCATCTTGTTGAATAGCACAGTTCTAATATCCATCGCTGTCATGCCATTTTGTTGTAACTCATCAAGCTGCTGTTGAATATCTACAAGTTTCCCGGAATGTGCATCATCCGTGTTTGCTAAAGATTCTCTGGTAAACTTATTTTTCATTTAAACAACCTTAAACAGTCTAACAGTAGTGCATAAATCATGAAGTACGCAAGCAGACTGATAAACTTTTTTTGTGTTAAAAATAGATACTTAGCGTAGTATCTAAGCCCAGTTTACTCCTTTTTTGACAATGATTGCTAATTTGCATGTAAAGCTTTGTAAATAAGAATGACCTAGAGCAGGTACGTCAGGTATGGGGTTAATTTTTATGTCTAAGCAAGTATATGAATATAATGAAAATAATTCTCAGTACCATAATTAGGTGCTGAGAATTATTTTTTACATCAAGAAAAAAGTTTTTGTTTTACATGTTCAGCAAAGCCACTACCGGCTTCTAAATAGAAGTTATAGGTTGAATCTACGCCCATATCTTCTAGTTCTTTTTGCTGATCTGGGTAGTTCGCAATAGCAGTAACTTGGCCTTGATAACCCGAGGCACGTAACTGTTCAAGGGCAAAAATATTCTGCATATGTTTTGGCATTGCGAGCATAACCATGCCCACATGAGAATGATTTACGCGTTGCCAAAAATCAGGGTCAGTCGCATCTGCTATGAGTACCCGTCGGCCACGCTTAATATGTTTTTCTACCACATCGGGCTTAATATCAATACCTGCAACGAGATTAGGGTGTGTTTGACTAATCGTTTCGTACGCACCAGTGCCAATACGACCCATGCCAAAAATAACAATTTTTGTGTCATTTAGGTTTACTGGTAACTCTTCGGCAAGTCGCGTATCGCTTTCAAATTTGAGCAGCCAGTTTTCTAGTTTGACATAAATTTCGTTTGAACGTTTGTTTAAAGGAG
The DNA here is from genome assembly GCF_016464045.1 of Pseudoalteromonas sp. bablab_jr011. Taxonomy (NCBI): domain Bacteria; kingdom Pseudomonadati; phylum Pseudomonadota; class Gammaproteobacteria; order Alteromonadales; family Pseudoalteromonadaceae; genus Pseudoalteromonas; species Pseudoalteromonas sp. bablab_jr011. The sequence continues at coordinate 71,800 of NZ_JACDWU010000192.1, forward strand.
ACGCCAATATAAAGGTAACAGATACGGCAATAGCCATTACAGCAAGCCATTCACTGGTGATCATATTGCTACTTGCTGCAACAGCACACACAATTAACCCAAACTCACTGTAGTTAGAGAGGCTAAAAGCACTTAACAGTGAGGTACGCGCGCGTAGTTTAAAGAGATTAGTCAGTACATAATAAAGCGCCACTTTGATAGGTAATACAAATACAATCACCATAGCGACTAACACGGCATGGGTCGTTAGTTCTGCATTTAAGCCAATATTTAAGAAAAACCCTACAAGAAGAATATCTTTCAAATTAAGTAGTGATTTTGATAACTCACCGGCTTTCTTGTGCGACGCAAACATCATACCGATGATAAGCGCGCCTAAATCACCTTTAAGGCCCGCAAATTCAAATGCTTGATATCCAAGTACGAGTGCAAAGAAAAAACCAAATAAAGGCAATAGTTCACCGTGTTTTGAACGGTTGAGCACCCAAAACATAAGGGGGCGTAAAACAGGTAAGCCTATTAATAGTGCCAGTGCCCACATATTAGGTGCTTTGCCCGTACTAATGGCTAAGAAAATAACCGCGAAGATATCTTGCATCACTAAGATACCGATAGCGATTTTACCGTGTAGGCTTGCCATTTCTCCGCGCTCTTCAAGTACTTTAACTGCAAATACAGTACTTGAGAAACTAAATGCAAAGCCAACGAGTAAGGCACTTTGCCACGTGAGCTGATCAAAAAGGGGCAGTGCAAGCGCACCCAGCAATAGCATAAAAGCACTGAATAACGTGCTACTAAGCACAATGTGAATTGAGGCTGGTGCCCAGACTTGGGGTTTTATTAAGTTAGAGACTTTCAGTTTTAGGCCGATGCTAAACAGAAGAAGTGTTACACCTAAGCTTGCGAGAGTATTGAGTAGTTCTGTTGTTTTGTAGCCATATAAGTTGAGGGCGAAGCCCGCCAACAAAAAACCAATAAGGGGAGGAAGCTTTAGCTGATAAACAGCAAAGCCACATACAAACGCGGTAGCAAAGTATATAAGTTCCATAATTCTTCTTTTGACTTCATTTGTTATGAGTGTAGCGAAATATTCTATATTGGAAAACACTAACGAATATAAAGAGTTTAAAAAATAAACACTTTTGCGTTATTTATTGATTAATGCGCCAAAAGTAACATTTTTTCGCTGACATTAGCTTTTAATTGTGGTTAAGATGCAGTAACGAAGGAATTTAAGCCAATTTGTTATAGAACCTGGCTTAAGGAGAAAAGATGTTTAAGAAAATCCTTGCATCAGTTGGTATTGGTGCAGCAAAAGTAGACACTGTACTAGAGACAGAACATTTACAACCCGGCCAAAAATTTAACGCTGTCATTGTGATTAAAGGCGGGGATGTTGAACAGGAAATCGCGGGCTTAGACTTAGCGTTAATGACGCGCGTGAAGGTACAAAGTGATGATGGAGATTACTTCACCAATCACATTATAGAAAAGTGGCGTATTAACGAGATTGGTACAATTGCCGCGGGTGAAGAAAAGCACATTCCTTTCGAGGCGCGTTTACATTCTGAAACGCCAATGACAGAGATCAACGCAGGGTATAATCAGTCGCATGTTTGGATTGAAACAGGCTTAGATATTGATATGGCACTTGACCCAACAGACCGTGATTCGCTCCATGTGTATCCGAATGATGCGGTAAGCACCTTAATGCAAGCAATGGACAAGCTTGGTTTTAATTTGGTGAAGGCTGATGTCGAAAAAGGGTACTTGCGAGCGCCTACCTTTCAATCACATTCAGGTTGCTATCAAGAACTAGAATACAGACCGAATAGCCGCAGTTTATTTGGATTACAAGAAATCGAATTGTCTTTTGTGCCTGAAGCCCATAAAACACATGTGTTGATTGAACTTGACCGTGCCTTTAGAGGCGATGGATATGTTGATTTAACCATTGAACATGATCATGTGAATTTATCGCAATTGTGTGATCAGCTTGAGCGATTGTTCGCATAATACGCCAAGCTAAAAACCTAGAAACCCAGCTTTGGCTGGGTTTTTTGTTATTAAAGGGAGAGTTATGTTTTCAATTAAGACTTATGGTGCGTTAAGCAAAGATGAGTTATTGAGTATACTTCGTGCCAGAGTGGATGTATTTGTGGTAGAGCAAACCTGTCCATACCCTGAAATAGATGATATTGATAACCATCAAGAAACGTTGCACTTGTGTTTATTTAAGGACAATAGGCTTGCGGCTTATGCTCGTTGTTACCCAAAAAATACTGAATTGAGTGCATTTGGGCGGGTGTTAGTGACTGCTGATTTTCGCGGTCAAGGTCTGGCAAAACAGTTAGTGCAAACGGCCATTGATACTTGCCAGCAACATTGGCCTGAGCGAGCTATTACAATTGGCGCGCAATGCTATTTAGTCGATTTTTACCAACAGTTAGGTTTTAAGTGTGTGGGTGAAGATTACCTTGAAGATGGAATACCACACCAAGATATGTGTTTGCAGTAGCCACAGGGCTACTGCAAAATTTGTTAACTTAACAGTGAGTTTGCAAACACGAGTGCGATGGCAATGGGGCATACAAACTTGATATACCAAGGCCATACTTTCCAAAAAAAGCTATTGCCGGCTTCTGGGCAGCCCTGTTGAATCTCTTTTAGTAACGCACTGCGATGCCAAATCCAGCCAACAAAAATACAGCACATTAAGCCAAGCAGTGGTTGCGCTATTTTTGTGGTCAGTGTGATCACAAAGCCAAATAATGAGCCAAGGTTAAACACAATAGTAAAACTGACGAGCGCAATTAACCCGCCTATTAACCACGTTGCTTGCAGACGTTTCAGTGCAAAACGTTCAACAGCGTATGATACCGGCGCCTCAAGCATCGAGATTGACGATGTTAATGCCGCAATACTCATTAGTGCAAAAAAGGCGAAGCCGACAAAAATACCCACATAGCCCATGCTCGTGAATAGGGCTGGTAGCACTTGGAATACCAATGTATCTTCAGAAAGCAGGGTGCCCTCAGCTGAGAAAATTTGCACACCTTGCGCTTGCGCAACATACATGGCTGGAATAATTAATAAACCCGCCACAAACGCAATAAATACATCAATCAACGTGACATAGGCGCCAAGTGAAACGAGGTTTTCTTTTTTACTTATATACGAGCCGTAAATGATCATTACGCTGGTGCCTAAGGACAGTGAAAAGAAGGCTTGTCCTAGCGCGTTGACTAACAACTCAGGGTTCAAAATAGACGAAAAATCAGGCACTAAATAAGCTTTAAGACCTTCAACAGCACCTTCTTGTGTCATTACGTAAATGATTAACATAAACAGAATACCCAGTAACGCAGGCATTAAGCGCTTTGACCATTTTTCAATCCCGTTTTCGACACCTTTTGAAATAATAGCAATCGTTAAAATAATAAACGCGGCGGTAAAAATGATGTTTCTTGAGAGTGACTGCTCACTTAGCCAACTTCGGGCTTGCTCTTGCCCTGTTAATTGAGCAATGGGTTCAAGTGTTGCGCTTAACATCCATCCGGCAACAATGGCATAAAAACTGAGGATTAAGCCTGCACAGATAATGCCCCCAAACCCAACTAAAAACGCAAACTTCTTTTGCCACGCTTGATTGGTTACCTTACGCAAAGCGCTAACCGCATTTGCTTGACCATGACGTCCTATGACAAGCTCTGCCATTAACGCCGGATAGGCTAAACAAAATGCTAAAATTAAATAAGCAACTAAAAATGCGGCACCGCCATTACTTGCTGTTTGAGTGGGAAAACCCCAAATGTTTCCTAGGCCAACCGCAGAGCCTGCAGCTGCCATAATAAATCCAAAGCGAGAGCTGAACTCCCCGCGTGATGCGCTCATATTATTTTTACTTCTCTATTTGTGACGGCGCTGACAATCTACTTGAATTAACGCTAAATAAAAAGGGTTAATGACGGGCAATTTTGCTCTATGTCTTACCGTGTGTCGTGTCAGCGTAGATTTCAATCTATTGGGCGTAACAATACGAAAGAATTAACACAATTGAAACATTTTTAGGGGCTTTTATTCTGAATTGAAAGTGTAAAGCAAGCGCCACCGAGCTTTTTGCTCTTAGATACACTGATGGTTCCGTGGTGCCAATCTGCGACTTTGGCTGCGATTGCAAGGCCAAGCCCGTAACTTTCTCCATCACGGTTACGGTGAGTTTGTTCTTGGAAAAAGGGACTAAATACTTTATGCCAGTTTTGCTCATTGACCCCTGGTCCGTCATCTTCTACGTTTATCACCACGAGCTCTGGTGAGCAGTGCGCTGTAATGAGGATGTCTGAGTGTGCGAAATCGCATGCATTACTTAATAAATTTACAATTGCGCGAGCTAACCAATGAAGATCAGCGCAAATATATCCTGTCTTAATATCATGTTCTAAATGTAAAGCGCGTTGCTCTAACTTTGGCTCTACTTGATGGATTACAGTCAGTAAGTAACTGTGTAAATCTGATTCATTAAAAGTTAACTGGTTCGCTTTTTGTTCTAACGTTGCAAATGCGAGATAACTTTTTAGCATAGACTCCATTTGATCAAGGTCTTGTTCCATGCGTGCTAAATACTCAAGACGTTTTTCTTCATTTGGACAGTCTTGTGCGGCTTCTAAACCAAATCGTAAACAGGCAATAGGCGTGCGGATATCATGAGACAAGCTCGACGCCATTAATTTATTTTCGTCTAATAGCTTCTCAATTTGGCTCGCCATTCGGTTAAATGTCAGCTCAACATCTCGTATATACGTGAAATGAGACACATGAATACGGCTGCTTAAGTCTCCTTTAGCAAATTGTTTTGCCGCTTCATTTAATACTGTTAAGCGTTTTGCGAGAGGGGTAATTATAAAGCCCATAAAAACACACAAGCCAGCATAAAATAAAAGCGTAAGTAACACGTCGTTGCCTTGGTCGTGTATAGGGTCTTTACCAAGGCGCATTTTTAGATGATGTGCTCCAAGAGAGGCTTCACTGTACAGTAAATAGTAACCTTGTTGATCTTCAAGAATTAAGCCGTTAGGTTGGGCTATTTGCTGCAGTAATGAATGAGGCAGTGCGAGTGATTGGGTGGGTCTATATTCAAGTTGCACATTAAAGTCGCTGTTTAACTGTTTTATTGCCCGTTCACGCTCGGTCGGGGCCATAGCAGCCAGTTGTTTAGCAAAGCCTTTAATCATTTGTGTTTGGTTATAAAACTCATCCTGTGGCGTATGAGTTTGCTGACTAAAGGCGTCAATTAGCCAGCCCAATACAATAATTGAGATAAGTGCGCTGCCAAGAAGAGAAATATAAAACTTTTTCACAGGTTTAAATCTATTGCCAAGCCGTGGCGACCAGTAGATAACCTCGTCCCCAAATTGTTTTTATTTTTTCGGGGTGTTGAGGATCATCACTGAATTTTTTCCGCAATGATGAAATAAGCACATCAACACTACGGTCCAAACCGTCGTATTCTCGACCTTTTGTTGCTTTGAAAACGGCGTATCTTGAGACAACTTGGCCGGCATTACTTGCAAGGTAGTGCAGTAATAAATATTCGGCACTTGATATATGAACTTCTTCATCATTAAAGTAAACCGTGCGAGAATCGTTATGAATCGCTAACTTGCCTACTGTAATAATACTCGATTCAGTGGCTGAGTCTTGTTTGTCAGACTGAGAACGAAGAGCCGCTTTAATACGGGCGAGTAATGCTCGAGGACGCACTGGTTTCATCATGTAATCACTGGCACCCACTTCTAGACCAATAACCTCATCCATTTCATCATCTCGGGCGGTCAGCATAATAATGGGGGCATGATAAAACTGCCTTAAGTCGCGACAAACGCTGATGCCATCTTGCCCTGGTAGCATAATATCCAGTAATACGAGGTCGGGCGGTGAGGTGCGAACTTGTTCAACAACGAGATCGCCACGCTGGCAAAGTGTGGTATTGTAACCTTGCTCTGTTAAGTATTCGGCTACCCAATTCGCCAAAGAAATATCATCTTCAACGAGTAAAATTGTTCCGTAATGCTCCATTATCTACTCCTAATAGTTATACCAATCCGCAAAAATACTTAATCATTTTGAGTGATCAAACCAGTCGCTACCTGCGTTAAAAATTTCTGATTTAGAACAACTAAATAACTAAATTTTTGCCTTGTTATCAACGCGGTTTTATTGCCTCAAAATA
>NZ_JACDWU010000020.1:0-36455 GCF_016464045.1 Pseudoalteromonas sp. bablab_jr011
TCTATTTTGAGGCAATAAAACCGCGTTGATAACAAGGCAAAAATTTAGTTATTTAGTTGTTCTAAATCAGAAATTTTTAACGCAGGTAGCGACTGGTTTGATCACTCAAAATGATTAAGTATTTTTGCGGATTGGTATAATCTATATCAGGTAAAAAATGGTGTCGATGGCAAGGCAAAAATGTCGTTATTTAGTTGTTTTCGGCAATTGCTCCTGCCCTACCTCCTGTACCCATGCAGTCGTAAATCAGACATTTTTAACGCAGCTAGCGACAGGTTTAATCCCTCAAAATGATTAAGCATTAGTGCAAGTTGGCAAAAAGGTGCTCTTAAGCACCTTTTTGTTTATGAAGCGACATAAGTAACTCAGCTTCAGCTCTGGGTAGTTCACATTCGTGAATAATCTCTTCGAGATCAGCACCCAGTTCAACCATTTTGACCGCGCGCGAATAGATTTTCGCATTAGGATCATCATATTTTTGTGCGTCTTGCAGTTGCTCAAGCTCTTGGCTTTTTTCTTCCACTGCGACAACACGTTTGCCAATACTTAGCATTCCTGCGCGAATTTCAGCCACTTCACTACGCAGAATACTCAGTTGTTGTTGAGTTTCTTGCAGTTGTTTTTGCTTTGTTTGAATAGCCGCGGATTGTTTATTGTTATTAACAAAAATAAGCCCCAAACACACTAATACAAGTAGGATTGAGGCACCAAACAAGGAGTATAACAGCATATAATTTCCAAACGCTTTATAGTGCGCTCAGCTCGTCCCACTCATCGTCATTTAATAGCTTATTCAGATCAACCAAGATCAATAACTCACCATCACGGTTTGAAACGCCTTGGATAAACTTAGCGCTCTCTTCTGTGCCAATATTTGGCGCGCTGTCGATTTCAGAGCTGCGTAAATAAACAACTTCAGCCACACTGTCGACTAAAATACCAATAACTTGTTTTTCGGCTTCAATAATAACAATGCGCGAATTGTCTGTTACTTCTGCACCCATTAAGCCAAAACGTGCACGCGTATCGATAACCGTAACAACATTACCACGCAAGTTAATAATGCCCAGTACATAAGAAGGCGCACCTGGTACAGGAGCAATTTCGGTATAGCGAAGTACTTCTTGTACTTGCATTACGTTAATGCCGTACGTTTCTGCTTCAAGTTTAAAGGTTACCCACTGTAACACTTCATCGTTGCTATCAGCATTTTTATTCGCTGACAGTAGTCTTTCTTCACTCATGCTATTACTCCGTAATAATAGTTACTGCTCACGGCTGTCTAAGCCTTGCTCTAGCAATTGATATAAATTTTCAACATCAATCAAGGCACACATTTTTTCTTTGATAACCCCAGCAAGCCAAGGCCGCTTACCTGATTTTGCTCGCCATTTTACATCTTCTTTGCGAAGCGTAATATTATTTACGAGCTTTTCAGCCAACAATCCCCATTGGCTATCACCTAAGGTGATTAAATACTGATAATCTAGTGATTGTTCTAGCTTTTCATTATACTTTTCAGGCATAACCCAGCGAGCGGTGTCTACCACATTCAGTTTTTCATCGCGGTTAAGCATGACCCCTTTAAACCACTTAGGCTTACCAAATAATTGGTTTACCTCTGCAAGCTGATGGATACCGCCTAATGCTTTTAACGGCACTGCAAGGGTTAACCCTGCCACCTCAAAAAATAAAGCCTGAAACTCACCATCAAAATAGTCTTCTTGACGTTCAGATGACGTTTTAGCTGCAATGTCATTGCTAGACTTCTCGACTATATCTTTGATATTAGCTTGGTTCTCGGTTTTCTCAAGCTCTTTAGTCGGTTCAACTAGGGGTATTTCGGGTTCAGGTGCCGCTTCTGGCGGAGCAATGTCTACTTTTGGTTGTTTTACTTGCTCCAGTAATTTTGCAACAGGCTCTAGATTTTGTTCAGCAGGTTCATCTTCGCACAGCAAGGCACCCAAGTATTGGGTCATCACTTTTTCATTGGCAAATAAATGCTTACTCATCGTTAACCTTGTGCAATTAAGAAATCAAGTAACGCACGATATGCAAAAACCCCGCGTGAACGCGGGCAAAATTGAATCGGCACTTGTTGTGCCAAACTCGCATCTCTAAATTTTGTATCCACCGGCACTACACCAGACCAAACATTGTCTTTGTAATTATCCTGCAACGTTTTATAGGCTTCAAGTGATGCTTTAGTCCGCTTGTCGTACATAGTAGGGATAATTGTATATTGGTATTTTTTCGACTGTGAAGTTTGCATTAACTCCATAGTACGCATCATTCTATCAAGCCCTTTCAATGCCAAGAATTCAGTTTGCACAGGAACCAAAATTCGCTCACTGGCAGCTAATGCATTAACCATTAGCACCCCAAGGACTGGCGGGCAGTCAATGATAGCGTAGTCATAATGCTCACTAATTTTAGCCAGTGCTTTTTTTAAAATAAGGCCCATGCCATTTTTGTTGCCCATGCTTCTATCAAGCGTTGCTATGGCCATGGTCGCGGGCATTATATCAAGGTTTTCAAGCGTTGAAGGGCACAGCGCCTGTAAAATTTCTTCACTTGCCATACTATTGCCGCGGGCAAAAATATCATAAACACTGACTTCCAGCTCTTCTGAATCAATGCCAAAATAATAAGTAAGTGACGCATGCGGATCGGTGTCTATGAGTAAAACGCGCTTTCCTTGTAATGCTAGAATACCAGCAAGACTAACAGCTGTTGTTGTCTTCCCTACTCCACCTTTTTGATTCGCTACTGTCCAAATTTTCACATCACACCTTATTATTGTTCATTGCGCGTGGTAATTCGAATCCCACCATGGGGTAATTGAATCACTTTAATGGTGTTATCATTGCTTGGCAACTCAATTTCAGCAGGCTCTTCAGGTGCGACATCCATTGGTTGATCATTATTTTGCTTTGGCTCTGGCGGTAAACCGTATTTAGATAATGCCACCACGACTTTACGATTTTCGGCTCGACCTTGTGCTGTATCATTACTGGCAAACGGTGAATACTGGCCATACCCTTCAATTGCCATTCGTGCAGGGTTAATTCCTAAACTTTCAAGCTCAACAAGTATAGACGTGGCACGTGCAACAGATAACTCCCAGTTAGAACGAAACATTTCATTACGGATACCTTCATTATCCGTGTAGCCTCTAACGCGAATATAGTTATCAACAGGGGCAATAATCTCTTTAACTAGAGCAACCACTTCCTTTGCTCGTTGTTGTGCAACTGCGCTACCCGATGAAAATAACATGCCTGAGCTCAATTCTATGATAAGCCAATCTTGATGAAGCTCTAAACTAGCCTCACCATCCCGAATTTCATCGATTAATGCCGATTGTAACTTGGTAAGCAAGCTATCAAGGGGTTTACCTAAGTGCTTTTTATCTATATTGCTGGTTTCACTTTGACCGTCGAGTAACTCGGGGCCTTGCTCATCTTTACGTATACTTTCACCGTACAAAATGTCGTTTTCAGGGGTCACACGGTCAGTTAAAATACCCGTCCCATTGACGCCTGTACCTGCCTGCTCCTGTTTGCGAGCTGACTTTTCAAACACCTGCTCAAGCGAATCAGACAAAACTTGAAAATCTTCATTCTTGCTAATAGCGATAGCGTACATAACAACAAAAAAAGCGAACATGATAGTCATGTAGTCCGCATAAGAGACTAACCAGCGCTCTGTGTGCTGGCTTTTTTGAGTGGTATGACGCATACGACGGCGCATCATAAAAACTTACTCACTGACTAAGCTTGGACGTTCAACACGGTACGCCTCAAGTTTAAGTTCAATATTGAGTGGGCTCTCGCCTTGAGCAATCGCAATAATGCCTTCAGCAAGTAATTCGTGATACAGCATTTTTTGTTCAATCTGTTGTTTTAGCTTATTTGCCATTGGCAGGAACAATAAATTAGCTAAACCGACGCCGTAAATCGTCGCAATAAACGCCGTTGCAACGCCTGCGCCTAACTTTTCTGGGTCAGTAATAAATTGCATTGCCTGAATAAGGCCAAGCACGGCCCCTAATATGCCAATTGTGGGGCTATAGCCGCCCATTGCTTCATACACGCGACTGACTTCTAACAGACGTTCGCGTTCAAGCATTAAATCAATCTCTAGCGTATCTCTGAGCTTATTTTCGCCGGCGCCATCAACAAGCAAGCTTAAACCTTTCGCAGCATAGGGGTCTGGGTGCGCAAGCGCTTCAGACTCTAAAACTAAATACCCTTCTTGACGCGCTTTTTGTGACCACCGCTTCACCTGCTCAATCGCGGCGTCCACGTCATGGTAAGGCGGAAAAAACACCCAGTGACTAATTTTCAGCGTTTTAGTAAACACACTGCCTGGTGTTTGCAGCATGACCGCACCTAAAGTTCCGCCAAGTACAATAATTAAGGCAGGACCATTGAACAAAGCACTAACAACCCCTCCCTCAAGCGCGTAGCCGAAGGTTATGGCACAAATAGCAATGATTAATCCAAGAAAAGACAGCTTATCCACAGCCAGTCTCACGTATTAAGCGTGTAGCAACATCATTAAGAGCTAGGTTTTCACTGGCTAAACCCGCATTAGCGACAGCCTGTGGCATACCATAAACCACACTGGTTTTTTCATCTTGTGCCCAAATAGTGGCTCCCACTTGCTTCAGCATGCGAGCACCATCACGACCATCAGCCCCCATACCAGTCAGCACCACCGCTAATACATCACCACCAAATGCTTTTGCAGCACTGGCAAATGTCACATCGACACTGGGTTTATAGGTAATACGCGGACTGTCATCTTCAAACACACGCAGTGTGCGTGCAGAGCCACGTCCCTCTATCAGCATTTGCTGACCACCCGGTGCTAAATACGCAGTGCCAGGCATCAGTCTGTCACCCTGCTGTGCTTCTTTCACATTGATTTTACACAGGCCATTTAAACGTGCAGCAAACGCTGGCGTGAATGCAGCCGGCATATGTTGAATAAGTAATATGGGGTGCGGAAAATTAGCAGGTAGTTGCGTTAATATTGTTTGCAGCGCAACGGGGCCACCTGTCGAGGTGCCAATTGCAACAACTTGGTACTGTTTCCCTGACGCTCTAACATTACTCGACGGCGAAGGCGCTGCGGGAGTTGAACGGCTAAAACTACGATCTGGCTGAACAATGCCGCCGCTTCGCGTGCTAGTTGCAGGTGTCGGGGACGCCGGACGAGGTGAAGTCAAAGGACGTGTAAAACGAGAAATACGGCGACGCCCTATTTCCTTTACTTTATTTTGTAGTAAGGCAATCGCTTCTTCATTGTTTCTTGCAATGTCTTCAAACTTTTTAGGCAAGAAATCAAGCGCCCCCGCGTCCAGTGCATCTAGCGTGGCTGTTGCACCATCTCGGGTTAACGAAGAAAACATTAATATTGGCGTAGGCGTTGCTGCCATAATTTCTTTAACAGCACTAATGCCGTCAAGTACCGGCATTTCAACATCCATTGTAATAACGTCTGGTTTTAGCTCACGCGCTTTATCAACTGCTTCGCGGCCATTTACAGCAAACCCTATTACCTGAATGTCGCTGTCTTGCTCTAATATTTCGCTTACTCTGCGACGAAAAAAGCTTGAATCATCAACAACTAATACTTTGACTGCCATTAGCACTCTCTTGTTATTTATGCCATAAAGTGCAGCATATTAGCTGCACTTTAAAATTATTGAGCCTAACTATTATTAGCCAACGTAATGTTTTAGCATACTTGGTACATCTAAAATCAGTGCAATGCCACCATCAGAAGTGATTGTTGCGCCTGCCATACCTGGTGTACCTTGCAGTAAAGCATCGAGAGGTTTTATCACCACCTCTTCTTGACCAATTAACGAGTCAACGACAAAGCCCACTTGCTTAGTACCAATCTGTACGATAACCACATGACCTTCTGCTTTACGCTCTTGGCGATTGGCTCCTTTCACTAACCAATGTTGTAAATAAAATAATGGAATCGCTTTTTTACGGACAATAATTGTCAGTTGCCCATCGACAACGTTGGTCTTTGTTAAATCAAGATGGAAAATTTCACTCACCCCAGCCAGTGGTAAAGCAAAAGTTTGCTCACCCACAATAACCATCAGAGTCGGCAAGATTGCCAGTGTTAAAGGTACTTTGATCTCAAGTATGGTTCCAACACCTAGCTCAGATTGAATGTTCACAGAGCCATTTAGTTGGGTGATTTTGGTTTTCACCACATCCATACCCACACCACGACCTGAAATATCTGAGATTTCCTCTTTGGTTGAAAAACCTGGTGCAAATATTAAATTATACGCTTCAGTGTCCGATAAACGACTCGCTTGGTCGTGATCGATAACCCCTTTGTTTATTGCTATTTTTTTCAGCTTCTCAGGATCCATACCTGCACCATCATCACGAATGGTGAGCAGGATATGATCGCCTTCTTGCGATGCTGAAAGCGTAACTGTCCCTGTACGAGGCTTACCGGCCGCTTCGCGCACCGCAGGCATCTCTATACCATGGTCAACAGAGTTACGCACTAAGTGAACAAGTGGATCAGCGAGGGCTTCAACTAAGTTTTTATCTAAGTCGGTTTCTTCACCGACCAATAGCAAGTTGATATCTTTTTTCAAGCTGCGTGCTAAATCACGAACAACACGCGGGAAACGACCAAATACTTTCTTAATTGGCTGCATGCGGGTTTTCATTACCGCACCCTGCAAGTCTGCCGTGACGACATCTAGGTTCGAAATGGCTTTCCCCATCGCCTCACTGTTGGTGTTATTTGCAAGGCTCACTAAGCGATTGCGCACCAACACCAACTCACCAACCATGTTCATAATTTGGTCTAACCGTTTGGTGTCAACACGCACGGTTGTTTCAGCTTGGGGAGGCGGCGCTTTTTTCGCCGCAGCAGCAGCCTGTTTCTCGGGCGCTTTTTCAGTTGGCGCAGGCTTACTCGTTGCAGGTTGTGGCGCAGATTTAGCAGGCTCAACCTTTGCAGCCACTGGGGCCGCAGGTTTTGTTGGCTCAACTTTGGTTGTTTCTGGCGTTTGCGGCTTATCTGTCTCTAATGATTGCGGCGCACTGCCTTTGCCATGTAATTCATCAAGTAATGCTTCAAACTCATCATCACTAATTTCATCATCAGAGCCTTCATTACTGACTGCAGGGGTGCTTTGCTCGACCACAGCGCTTGGCTCAGCGGGAGCTTGGCTGGTAATTTTGTCGGCTTTTACTTCACCAAAACTGCCAACGCCGTGAAGCTCATCTAATAAGCTGTCAAACTCATCATCGGTAATATCATCGCTGTCACTGCTCATGGTGTCTGATGTGATTGATGCAGGCCCTTGGCCTTTACCGTGCAACTCATCGAGCAAGCTTTCGAATTCATCTTCAGTAATTTCATCTATGTTTTGTGGTTGAGCTTGGGTATCACCCAATCCCCCATCAAATAACATATCAAATGCAAACGGATCGTCGTCATCAATATTACTAGAGACATCAGCAGTAACTTCGGGTGTATCAACAACCGGTTCAGGCTCAACAGTGACTTCTTCTGCTACTTCGTCTGTTACGGTTGTGTCTTCACCAGCGAGCTCTTCTGCTGTTGGTGGTTGACTTAATTTATGTAGGACGTCTAAGAGGGCTTGATCTGCTGGCTCTGGTTGTTCACGATTTTGAATTGTCGCGAACATTTCATTGATTGTATCGAGGGCTTGTAAAATAACATCCATAAGTTCTGGAGTTACACTGCGCACGCCTTGGCGCAACAAATCAAACACATTTTCAGCACCATGACACGCATCAACAAGCTCAGTCATGCTTAAAAAGCCTGCGCCACCTTTTACGGTGTGAAAGCCTCTAAAAATAGCGTTTAGTAAGTCTTTATCATCTGGATTATTTTCAAGCTCGACCAATTGCTCCGACAAAAGCTCTAAAATTTCCCCTGCTTCAACAAGGAAATCCTGTAAAATATCTTCATCGACTTCAAAGCTCATGCAGCTACTCTCCTCTTAGAAGCCCAGACTTGATAATAGGTCATCAACTTCATCTTGTCCTGAAACAACATCATCGCGTGACTCTTTATCAATAATTGGCCCTTCTGGACCTGCCAGCGTATCGCTTTGTGCAGGTGCTTTGTCTATGGCCTGTTTTTCTTGTTTTATTTGACCATCGTCTTGACTGCCGAATACAGTTAAGAGATTGATTAAACTGTCTTCTACTTCGCGCACTAATTCGATAACACGGCGTATTACCTGCCCCGTCAAGTCTTGATAATCTTGCGCCATTAGCACGTTGGTCATCAAGCCTTGTAACTCATCTGTTTTGGTGTGCGAGTTATTCATGAACTTATCTAAGCTGTGGCATAACGTTTTAAATTCACCGAGTTCAATTTCTCGATTCATTAAACGATCCCACGTTGGTTTAATCGTGGCAATTTCATCAGCGAGCTGTTGTGCTATAGGCAAACTCGCTTCCACGGCATCCATCGTTTTATTGGCCGCGCTTTCAGTCATTTCCATAACATAATTCAAGCGCTGCTTTGCATCTGGGATTGCTTCTGTTGTTAAATCTGTGAGTCGAGTATCAAGATCGAAGTTTTTTAGTGCTTCATGAAGTTGTCGTGTCAATTTACCGACTTCAGCAAACAACTCTGATTGTTCTTTTGATGCTGTTTCAAGTATCAGCTTATCAGCTTTCTCTTGTTCACCATTTTCAAGATACTCAACAAGTTGACGAGCTTGCTCTAAACTTATTTGAGGCGCAGCAAGTGCTGACATAAGCCTCTCCCCTTAGATTAACCTAAACGTTCAAACACTTTTTCCAATTTGGTTTTCAGTGTCGCAGCAGTGAATGGTTTGACGATATAGCCATTAACACCCGCTTGAGCAGCAGCAACAATTTGTTCTTTTTTCGCTTCAGCTGTCACCATTAACACGGGGATATGTTTAAGGCTATCATCAGCACGAATTGCGCGTAATAGATCAATACCTTGCATTCCAGGCATATTCCAATCTGTTACAACAAAATCAAACTCTTGATTTTGCAACATCGGCAATGCTGTTGAACCATCATCAGCTTCCTGCACATTGGTAAAACCTAAATCCCTTAACAGGTTTTTAATGATACGTCTCATTGTAGAAAAATCATCAACAACAAGAATTTTCATGTTTTTATCCAAAACATCCTCCGGTGAGGTTTGAACCTTATTTACTTACTACTAATTAATCCAGTCATTGATTTTTGCTTTGAGCTTAATCATCGCCTGACCATGTATTTGACTCACACGCGATTCGCTAACATCGAGTATGTGCCCTATTTCTTTTAAGTTCATTTCATCGTTGTAATACAAAGACAAAACGAGTGCATCTCTTTCTGGTAACGATTGGATAGCCGTCAATAGAGACTGGTTAAACCGTTCATTTTTAACATTATTAAACGGTTTGTCTAGTGCTAAATCATGCCCCATAGGTGTGATGACGTCTTCATCAACGCCTAAATCCTCTATACCCAGTACCTTACTGGAATTTACATCATGTAGAATATGATGGTACTCATCCAGTGTAATATCAAGTTTTTCAGCAACTTCTGTGTCTTTTGGCTCGCGGTTTAAAATACTCTCTAAATCCGAAATCGTTTCAGCGACAAGGCGTGCATTACGGTGAACTGAACGGGGAGCCCAATCACCTCGACGGATTTCATCGAGCATAGCCCCTCGAATTCGAATACCCGCAAATGTTTCAAAACTGGCCCCTTTACTCGCATCAAAATTTTTCGACGCTTCTATAAGGCCAATCATACCTGACTGAATCAAATCATCGAGTTGCACACTGGCAGGTAAACGAGCAATTAGATGACACGCTACTTTTTTGACTAAAGAGGCATGTTTTTCAACAATCGCATTTAAATTCTGTGCTGATTGATATCCCATCGCTTTATTCACCGATGTTGTCATAGTTAACCGTTTACTAGTTTTTCAATAAAAAATTCTAAATGACCTGACGGTTGATTTGGAATTGGCCACTTAACTGCTTTCGTTGCTAATGTTTTAAATGCCACAGCGGCTGGTGAGTTTGGAAATAACTCCACAATCACTTTTTGGCGGCGGGTCGATTTGCGCATATTCTCGTCATACGGAATGGTTGCGACAAGTTCCATAGACACATCTAAGAATCGATCCGTTACTTTTGAGAGTTTAGCAAATAATTCTTGCCCTTCACGCATACTGCGCACCATATTGGCAACTATTTTAAATTTGTAAACGCCATGCTCACGACTTAACACTTTAATTAGGGCGTAAGCGTCGGTAATTGAGGTAGGTTCATCACATACAACAACAACAACATCTTGCGCTGCACGCGAAAAGCTTAATACCATGTCTGAAATACCCGCAGCGGTATCGACAATTAAAATATCAAACTCAGTATTTAGCTCGCTAAATGCGCGGATAAGCCCCGCATGTTCTGACGGTGTTAACTCAACCATACTTTGCGAGCCCGAAGTCGCTGGCACAATTTTTATACCTGCTGGGCCTTCGACAAGAATTTCATCCAGTTCACACTCACCAGATAAAACATGAGATAAGTTTCTCTCGACACGTAAACCAAGCATTACGTCACAATTTGCCAACCCTAAATCGGCATCTAATACTAATACACGATTTCCCAGCTGACCTAATGCGATCGCGGTATTGAGTGACACATTCGTTTTACCCACACCACCTTTGCCGCCAGTGACAGCGATAACTTTAACGCCACTATTATTATTTTGATTCATTTTGCGCAGGCCGCTTGCTTGATCTAATACTGTGTTAATCATACATCCCTACTGTGTTCGACGCTACTGCTTGACGTCGTGAATGTTGTGCTTTTGCTCGTTTTAAATATAATTGCTCAGCTTTTTTTACTAGTTTTTCTGCATTCGCAACGCGAATATCTTCAGGAACACGCTGACCATTAGTAAGATACCCTATTGGCAAGCGATTTTGAATCGCAATACTAATAATCTCACCTAAACTAAGTGATTCATCTAACTTAGTGAAGATACAACCACTTAGTTGCACTTTTTTAAAGTGGCGAACGGTTTCTTGTAGCACGTTAATTTGCGCTGTTGCACTTAACACTAAATAACTGCGAATGTCGACACGCTGATTGCGCATTAATGTATTAAGTTGCTCAGTTAAGCGTAAGTCGCGTTGACTCATACCCGCAGTGTCTATTAATACTAGACGCTTATTGCGTAAATGGTATAACACTTCAGCTAATTCATTTGCGTCTTTAACTTGTTTCACACCACAGCCAATAATGCGGCCATAAGTGGCTAGCTGCTCATACGCACCAATACGGTAAGTGTCTGTTGTAATAAGCGCGACTTTATCTGCACCATATTTTTGTGCTCCAAGGGCTGCCAATTTCGCCACGGTGGTGGTTTTGCCCACCCCCGTAGGACCCACTAAAGCGTACACACCGCCTTGACGTAAAATTTCATTATTTGTTGTATGCATTTGGTTTTCAACCATTTGCAATAAGGCTTGCCACGCTTGTTGACGCGAAACGTCATCAGGAATAAAACACGCCATTTGCTCCGCAACATCACGCTCAATGCCCATACCGGCTAGGCGATCAATCATACAAGCACGGGTCGGATCACGACGCGCCATGTCTTGCTGCATCAAACCAGACACTTGATGTTCAAGTAATTGACGAATGGCATTCATTTCTTCACGCATCGTCGCCATTTCTGAGTGGTTTGCGGGTGCGGCCGTTTTGTGTTCTGCTGGTGAATCTAAATCGTCGAAGCCTGTGTCTAAATCATCATCAAAACCTAGGCTATGTGCTTGTGTTTGCACTCGCGGTGCTGCTTGCTCTTGATAGCGAGGTTTTGCTGAATATTGCGGCTGCTCTTGCGGCGCAAAACTGTGTGTTTTTGGCTGATAATGTTCACTCGTTTCAATACCAGAATGATTAAACATTGAAGCAAGCTCTGGCGAACGAGGGCGTGGGGCTTGACGCTCTAGTAACGCTTGTAGGCTGTCTGCAACTTGGGCTTGTGGCTCAGGTTTAGCGCGCATAGGTTCTGGTTTTACGAAATTATGCGACTGTTGTGGCGCTGTGTGTGCAGGCACCGGTTTCGCTTCGGCTTTTGGGGCTGCTTTGTCATAATCAACAGCGGCGACAATTTCAACACCATTCGCTAACTTTTTGTTAGACATAATAACCGTATCAACACCTAATTCATCTTTCACTTCTTTTAGTGCGGTGCGCATATCTTTAGCAAAAAAACGTTTAATTTTCATGGTACAACCCCTTTACTATCCTATTGTTGGCCTACTGAGCTGACAATCTTAATCTGTCTTTCGTCTGGTACCTCTTGGTAAGACATTACCCTTAAACCTGGGATGGTGTACTTAACAAAACGAGATAACACAGTGCGTAACATTCCTGACGTTAGTAATATCGAAGGTTCACCGGCCATTTCTTGGTTTTGATGCGCTTCATTTAATGATTGCTGAAGTCGCTCTGCAAGTCCTGGCTCTATTCCGGCACCTTCGTCACCTGCATTTTGAAGTGACTGATGCAACATCTGTTCCAACTCAGGCGCCAAGGTTATGACAGGGATTTCAGATGACATACCAACCGCATCTTGAACAATCAATCTGCGCAGTGAAATTCGCACTGCAGCCGTTAGTACATCTGGGTCTTGGCTACGTGGGCCATATTCAACAAGGGTCTGAACAATTGAACGCATATCACGAATTGCGACCCCTTCGTTAAGTAAGTTTTGCAGCACTTTTACAACCGTGGTCAATGGTAATACGTCAGGAACCAGTCCCTCGACAAGACGAGGATGACTTTTCGCTAACATATCAAGTAGGTTCTGTACTTCTTCATGACCTAATAGTAATGCTGCGCTGTTTGTTAATAGCTGACTAATATGGGTTGCCACGACAGTAGCTCCATCAACCACGGTGTAACCCAATGATTGGGCTTCATCTTTCTGGTCTGGCTTAATCCATACCGCATCGAGTCCAAAAGCAGGATCTTTTGTTTCAACACCTTTGATTGGGCCAAATACTTGCCCTGGGTTTATGGCAAGTTCATCACCATGCTTAAGCTCACCTTCACCACTGGATACACCCATCATTGTGATACGGTAGGCGTTAGGGTCTAACTCTAAGTTGTCACGGATATGCACAGGCGGTACCAAGAAACCGAGTTCTTGCGAGAGTTTCTTACGCACACCTTTAATACGGTTAAGTAGCTCTCCCCCTTGCGACTGATCAACCAGTGGAATTAAGCGATAACCGACTTCTAAACCAATCACATCTACTTGCTGTACATCGTCCCAACCCAATTCTTTTTGCTCTTGCTTGTTAGCAACACCGGTGCCTGGCACACCCCCATTTGCTTCCAATTCAGCTTTTTCTGCTTCTGCTTTAATTTTTTGTTGTTGGGTAAAGTAAGCAAGGTAACCTAACAATGCGCCCAAGCTTAAAAATGCAAGATGAGGCATGCCTGGCACGAGGCCCATGGTGATCAAAATACCTGAAGCGATAAATAACGACTTTTCATTGCCTAGCTGCGACTTAAACTGATCGCCCATGTTATGCGACTCATTTTGACGCGTTACAACAATCGCAGTACCAATTGAAAGAAGTAATGAAGGTAATTGCGCAACGAGACCATCACCAATGGTTAATAAAGTATATACTTCCATTGCACGGCTGAAGCTTAAGTCATGTTGAATCATGCCGACAAATAAACCACCCACGATATTAATCACAAGGATCACAATACCGGCAATAGCATCACCTTTTACGAATTTACTGGCACCGTCCATTGAGCCATAAAAGTCGGCTTCACGCGTTACTTCTTCACGGCGTTCACGAGCTTGCTCTGCACTAATAAAACCTGCGTTTAAGTCAGCATCAATCGCCATTTGTTTACCTGGCATAGCGTCAAGTGTAAAACGCGCTGACACCTCTGAAATACGCCCTGCACCTTTGGTGATAACCACAAAGTTGATAATAATGAGAATAAGGAACACAACAAGACCAACGGCATAGTTACCGCCGATAACCACCGAGCCGAACGCTTCAATTACTTTACCAGCAGCATCCCCGCCATTATGACCTTCAAGGAGTACCACCCGAGTACTGGCAACATTCAATGCAAGACGCATAATTGTGGCTATTAGCAGCACGGCCGGAAACATACCAAACTCAAGGGGCTTCATGGTGTAAACCGTAACGAGTAACACCACCAGCGCAAGCGCGATATTAAACGAAAAAAGAATATCTAAAAGAAAAGGAGGCAGAGGTAAAATAACCATGCCAAGGGCTGCAAGCACCAGTAATGGTGTTCCAAGCCCCTTCGCATACTCTTTTTTATCTTTATTAAGTTGTTGTAATACCGCTTTAAATTCCATAATTCAACAATTTCAAAAAATTGACACTACACGGAATTTGCAATAACTATTCCAAGTTATTAAACGGCTAATTAATATTTATAAGCCTCTGGGATAGGGAGCTTTTTATTAAGTGGAACAGGACGTTTACCACGCCCTTTTTGGAAGCGTTTTAATTGAAATACATAGGCAAGCACTTGCGCTACTGCGGTAAACAGTTGATCAGGTATTTGCTGGCCCACCTCGGTGGTGTGATAAAGCGCACGGGTAAGCATGGGTGATTCAACAATAGGCACATCGTTACCCTTACCCACTTTACGAATTTGCATAGCAAGCTCATCGACCCCTTTAGCAAGTACAATTGGCGCACCTGCTTTGGCGGTATCGTACTTTAGGGCAACCGAATAGTGAGTCGGGTTGGTCACGATAACATCGGCATCTGGCACGTCTTGCATCATACGCCTTTGCGACATTTCACGCTGAGTACGACGAATACGGGCTTTAATTTGTGGATCACCCTCTGAGTTCTTATATTCGTCTTTTACCTCTTGCAAGGTCATTTTAAGCTCTTTGTGATGCTTGTGGCTTTGATAAGGCGCATCTATCGCTGCAATAATAATTAGCGTGCAAGTCAGGCCTAAAAACATCCAAGCTAGAATCTCAAGGGCATGAATGAAATTCCCCGGCGCACTTTCAATACTTAGATGTAATATTTCATCAAAAAAGGTATTAATTAAAAATACTGCAAAGCCTGCAACCACCGCAAACTTCAATATCGACTTAACCAGCTCAACGCCTGCTTGGGGACCAAGCATACGTTTAATCCCTTTAGCCGGTGACATTTTGCTGGCTTTAGGCGCTGCAGCTTGCCAACTAAAGTTAAAGCCGCCCAGTAACGTGTTACCGATAAATGCCGCTATTACAATAATGAGAACAAACATCGCCATCGGGAACAACAAGGCATCAGAGACAATGCTCCACACTGAAAACATTTTGGTGGTGTCGTAAGTTTCATTACGATTAAGGCTTAATAATCGTCCCATCACATTATATAAGCCCTTGCCAATTTCAGGGCCATACAACAGCAATGAAATAGCCGAAAAAATTAATACGAACATCGTTCCCAACTCTTTAGAGCGGGCAACTTGGCCTTTTTTCTTGGCGTCTTCTATTTTTTTCCCGGTGGGTTCTTCGGTTTTCTCTTGACCTGAATCTTCAGCCATGGCGCGCTCCTAAGGTGTACAGCCAACAAGGCTGCACATTAACTCAACCATTTTTAACCACTGAAACTCAAACTGAGTCATAAAATTGCCTAACGTAGCCCAAATAATCACAAGCCCTGCGACAAGAGTAAAAGGGAAGCCTATCGAAAAAATGTTTAATTGCGGAGCAGCACGCGTCATGACCCCAAATGACATATTGATCACAAGCATCGCTGTCAATGGGGCAAGAGCCAGGACTAACGCGGTGGTAAACATCCACCCACCCCATGTAACGATATCCCAGTAGTGGTCAACCGACCACCAAGTACCATCAATAGGCAAGACTTCAAAACTGTGTATGACCATTTGAATCATCATCAAATGCCCATTAAAGACAAAAAATAGTAACGTGGCTAGAATCAGGTAAAACTGGCCCACCGCGGGTACACTCAAGCCATTCGAGGGATCAACAACAGAGGCAAAACCTAAGCCTGTTTGCATCGCCAATATTTGACCAGCAAGTACAAAAGTATTCAGCAATAATACCGAAGCAAAGCCAATTGCCACACCAATCAATAATTGTTGGATAACAACCAGTACCATTTCAAACGAAAACAGGTTTGTAAACGTGCTCTGCGGCAGCATAGGCACAGCCACAAAGGTCACTACGACCGCTAAACCCAGCTTAATGCGTGTTGGCACATTCTTCGCACCTAAGCCTGCCATGATCATAATCATGGAGCTAATGCGTACAAATGGCAGTAAAAAGTCACTGAGCCACTGTAAGATGACCGCAAATGGAAACTCCATTTACCCCGCAATCTCCGGAATCGACATAACAAGCCGCGTAAAATAATCCATGAGTTCTTGAGTGAACCAATGACCACCCAATATAAGCGCACTGATTGTAATGAGTAGACGAGGCAAGAAACTGAGTGTTTGCTCGTTAATTGATGTTGCAGCTTGAAACACCGCAACGACAAGCCCCACCAGCAAGCCAGGCACAACAATCGCTGACACCAGCTTGATCACTAAAAATAAAGCGTCGCTGAGAATATCGACAAAAATTTCCGGTTCCATCGTATGACTCCTAACTGTTACACGCTATGTTACGCATTGCTACACACCAAGCCCAAAGCTCTTCGCAAGCGTCCCCATTACTAAGCTCCACCCGTCAACCAGTACGAACAACATAATTTTAAATGGTAAGGAGACGATCATCGGCGATAACATCATCATACCCATGGCCATCAAGACCGACGCAACCACGAGATCGACAATCAAAAATGGAATAAAGAACATAAAACCTATGATAAAAGCGGTTTGTAGCTCACTGGTCACAAATGCGGGGATCAGCACGATTAAAGGCGTGTCTTCAGGGGAATCCAACTTATCGTAACCCGCTATTTTTGCAAATGTTTCTAAATCTTTAAGACGCACTTGCGAAAGCATAAAGGCTTTCATTGGTTCTTTTGCCAATTCTAACGCTTGCACTGAGGTGACTTGTTCATTTAGGTATGGCTCTATCGCACGCTCATTCACTTGCTGGTAAATTGGCGCCATAATAAAGATACTTAAAAACAATGATATACCAAGCAATATTTGATTCGAAGGAGTTTGTTGTAAACCGATTGCTTGGCGCAAAATTGCCAGCACTACAATAATACGCGTAAATGAAGTCATCATAATCACTGCCGCAGGAATAAAGCTCAGCGCAGTCATTATTGCAAGTACTTGCAAAGTTACCGAGTAGTCTTGCGAGCCATCGGGGTTGGTCGTGATAGTGAGTGCATCGATGCCTTCTGCATTAACAGATGGCAGGAATAACACGGTAGCTAAAATAAGTATCCACTTGATCATAGCGTTAATTCTTTTTATTAGGGGGTGATTGTGGGTTCAACAACTTGCCAAAGCGCTTGGCAAGTTCCGGTAATTCTTTTTCTTTTAAGGGAGTTTCTAGCTTATGCAAGTAGTTAATACTGTGCGGCGTAACACCTATTAAATGCTGAGCATTATCAATTTCAATAACCATCAAGCGTTCACGCGAGCCAAGCGGTAAACTGCGAACAACTTTAAACTCTTCACTGTTTGCTAAATTAGGGTTGAGCTTCTTGACAAAAAACGCCAATACCACAATAACCACTAACACTAAAAGCAAAGACATCACCATAGACAGCAAATCTGCCGTAGGTGATGCTGTAGGAAAAACAGTGCTACTGGCACTAGATAAAGCTATAAATGCGCTCATCGTAACTTTTTAATTCGCTCAACTTGGCTAATCACATCTGTAAGACGAATACCAAACTTGTCATTAACAACCACCACCTCGCCGTGCGCAATCAAGGTGCCATTAACTAACACATCAAGTGGCTCACCAGCGACACGATCAAGCTCAACAACAGAGCCTTGGTTTAATTGTAATAAGTTGCGAATATTGATTTTAGAACGACCAACTTCCATCGAAATGGTGACTGGAATATCTAAAATGGTGTCAAGTTTGCGCTTTTCATCACCTGAGAGTTCATGCTTCTCATCTTTCAGCTCGTCAAGCTCAGCAACTGAGGCATTACTTGTTGCACTTTCGGCTTCCTCGGCCTCGGCTAATGCCGCTGCCCATTCGTCCATTGTATCTTGATCATCACTCATTATATTTAACCTTATAAATCGACTACCAGTCTAAATCGACACCTTCAGAGAGGTGAAGATCTTCTTCTAGTTCTGCTAATTCTGCATCCGAATCCAGTTTTTTGCCACCTTTAGTGAACACATGGAGTTCAGACTTAACTGATTCAGGGCGTTTAATTTTTTCGCTAATTTGTAATGCCACATTGTCTCGAGAGCGGCCCATTTTAGCTCTAAAGGTCGGCAGCTCTTCAACAAAGACCGTAATGTGTTCAGGCATTTCAACGGGAATAATATCACCCGCTTTTAATTCCATAATTTGCGCAAGCGTTAAATCAACCTCTAATAACTGAGTTGATAAATCGACTTCGACATCCATAATTTCATCACGGAGAGCTTTACTCCAACGCAAATCAGTGTCTTCAGTATCTGATTGAACACCGGCATCAAGTAATTCACGAATTGGCTCAAGCATTGAATACGGCAAGGCAATATGAAAATCACCACCACCGCCATCAAGTTCAATATGGAACGAGCTAATAACCACCACTTCTGTTGGGCTAACAATATTTGCCATCGCAGGGTTAACTTCAGAGTCGAGGTACTCAAACGACACATCCATAACCGGTGCCCATGCCTCTTTATAATCTTCAAAGATTATTTTGAGTAGCATTTGCACAATACGACGCTCTGTTGGCGTAAATTCACGGCCTTCTATTTTTGCATGATAACGCCCGTCACCACCAAAAAAGTTATCGACCAAAATAAACACTAAGCGTGCTTCCATGGTGATCAGGCCAGTGCCTTTTAAAGGACGAAAACGCACCATGTTTAAACTTGTTGGTACAAATAAGGTATGGATGTACTCGCCAAACTTAATCATTTGTACGCCGTTTATTGATACCTCTGCGGTACGGCGCATCATGTTAAATAAGCTGATCCGCATATGACGGGCAAAACGTTCATTCACGATTTCCAAGGTCGGCATGCGACCACGGACAATACGATCTTGTGATGAGAAGTCATACTGAAGTGTATTACCGTCTGAATCACCACCGTCGTGAATATCTTCCTCTTCGACTTCATCAACGCCGTGTAAGAGCGCATCAATTTCGTCTTGGGATAATAAATCGCTCACGCTGACCCCTTATTGCATCACAAAGCCGGTGAACAACACCCGCTCAATCACTTTACTGCCTTCAACATCATTTAAGGCAGTTTGAACTTTTTCTAGTGCCGCCACACGCACTGACTCTTTACCTTCACTGGTGCCAAGTTCATCAGCTGTGGTCGTAGACAACACCCCTAACAAAGTACTTTCGATAAGTGGAATATGTTTCTTTGCCGTTTCTTCGTTTACTTCACCGCGTACTAATAACTGCACTTTAATTTGTACAATTCGATCACGACTGGCACCTGGCACATTAAAAACAAAAGGACGCGGCATCGCGACATATAACGCCGAACCGACCTTCGCAGAGCTTGATGGAGCAGCCGTTTCAGAAACCGTTGTTTCATCAGTAAGGCTTTCTTGTCGGGCATCATCACCCATAAATAAAAAATACCCCGCACCTGCGGCTAAAATCACAACAACTGCAGCAATGATTATAATCAGCTTTTTTTTACTTTTACCGGTATCTTCTATTTCTAAATTTGCGTCTTCGGCCATAATCATTTCCTTAAGCGTTACAGCAAACTCATTCTCTGTAACTGTATTATTTCTTATAATAGCAGGACTTATGCATAGTAATCTATTGATGATGACGATTGTTGTCGAGAAGTTTCTACGCTTTGCGTCGTGACGTCTTGCTGAACCTCTTCGTCATTATGATGCCCTGCAAGCTGCCCTTGCTCTGACTGGCTGCCTTGTTGTTCAGGGTTACCTTGCTGAATACTACTTTCGCCTAGCTCAATCCCCTGTTGCGCTAACATTTCACGCAGACGTGGCATCGATTGCTCTAAAGCTTCTTTGGCTTGTTGATTTTGCACAACAAAGTTAATTTGTGCTTGCTCAGCATCACTGCGGATACGAATTTGCATGCTGCCCATTTCAGGCGGATCAAGACGTATTTCAGCTTCTTTGTTATTAATATTTAACAGGGCACTGACTCGCTCTTGGAGCATTTTTGCCGCATCACTTTTTATAATATTAATTGCTTGCATCACCCCAGGGTCAAGGCTCACTGTTTTACTTTGTGGCTGCTGTTGAGCCTGTGTTTGAAAACTATGCACATCTAAGGCTTGTTCATATTGTTGATAGGCCGCGTCATAAGCCCCCGTTTGAGAGGGATTAAGCGGTGCCGTCAATTGATTGAAAAGCTGCACGACTCGTGCTGTCGGCACCTCTTTTGGGCGCTCAGTGTCGAGTAAAGTATCAAGCTTTGATGTTGTTTCAGTGTCTGTGTTTACAGCGCTGGCATTTTTTAGCACTGATAATTGCTCACTGCGCTCAGCTTTAGGGCTTTTACTGTCAGACTCTGTTGTCGCCGTTAATGTGGGTGTTACAGCATCCGCTTTCACGGGGGTAACCGCGTCAGATAAAAGAGTCTGCACCGCCACTAATTTTTCATATTGTTGAGTGCCTGGTTTTAAAGATTGCAACTGTGCGTTTACTTTATTAAGCAATGCTTGCTGCTCATCTTTCGTTAATGTGGCAATTTGTTTTTCTATTACAGCCGGAACTTTACTGTCAGGGACTTTACTGCCAGACACTTTGCTTTCTGTAGCATTACTTAGTGCAGCTTTCGCTGCGTCTGCGACTAATGCCGGCTGCGGTGTCTGTGTTTTTTCGCTATGAGTATTCATCGCTTCGCTAAGTAGCGCTTTAATCTTATCAACGTCATTTGAGCTTAGCTCACCTGCCGCCTTTAATTGATTAATTTGCTGCTCAAGTTTTACCTGCTGCGTTGACGTTAAAGCCAATTCTTTGGCAAATTGACTGACCGCTTGACCATCACCACTTTGTACTTTTGCCAACAAACTGACAATTGATTGATTCGTGACTGACTCGTTTGCCGCTTTCTCACTCATCACGCTATCATCTGAATTTGTCGCCGCCATTTTAGTAACGGTATTGTCAGTATCTATCGCTGGCTTACTAGCGATATTTTTCGCATTTTCAGCAGCATTGTTAGTCGGTGCTAACTTAGCATCTACAACTTGCGATTCTTGCACTTCGCCACTGGGAGTCACCACTGAACCTAACGATGCGGCCTTCGTATCATTACTTACACTGCTCAACAGTTCTGTAGCCTGTGCGGCCTGTTTCATCGCTGCATTTTGCTCAGTAGTATTTGCCGTGATAACTTGAGGCTGCTTGGCAGTGTTTACTGTTGTCGCATTTTCAGTGTCATCGAGTACAGACAGACTATCAATAATTGGCGTGACTGAATCTTTCGGTGGCAATTCGCCAATCGGTTTCAATTGATTGTCAATCGCGGTAGCAACTTTAGACTTAGTTAATAGATTGGCAACTGAGTTTTCGCTGTCAGACAACGCATCATCATCTGCTAAAGACGCACTTAAAGGCGAAGGAATAACAGGCGTAATATCATCAATTGGGGTGGGCTTTTTATCAACCACAATCCCACTAAATTCATGTTTGTCTGCGAGCACGTTTACACGCGTGCTCATTGCGTGTGATGCATTAATTTGTGAGAGCAGTGGGTTGTCTTCCCCTTCGATGAGGGCAACGTCTGTGCCTTCATCATTATGCGTCGGCTTATCAGAGACCTGTTTGCTGTCTGTATTATTTGCTACGACACCGCCTGCTTGTTCAGCCTCACTTTGCATTACGTTACTATTGTCGCTCTGTTTATTAGCGACAGTTTTAGAGTGTACCGCTTCGCTTGCTTCAGACAATTCAGTTAAAAAGCTTAGGCCTGATGCGTGATCATTTGCCTCTGATTCTTTGCTTAAAAAACCAGTATCGTGCTCAGTTTTAACCTGCAAATTAATATCACTGATCGCCATAATTCACCTAAATATAAAGAGGCAATTTGCCGCCGCAAGTGCCAAAATTAACGCTGTTAAGCAGATAGCTGCAAATTGCATGCCTAAAAATCAGGATTATAAGGTTGGGTTTTTCAGTTGACGCTGGAAGAACTGATTAGAGGCAAACTCGTCCAACATTTTTTGTTCATTTTTAGCCACTATCGCAGCCTGTTTTAACGCGTGTTTCTCAATTAATTTAGCGACTGCTTTTGCTTTAACTTGCTGTTTTAGCCACAGTGTTTTTCTTTGCGATACAACTTGTTTTGCCGTATTAACAGTACTGGCTTGTTGGCGAATGGCTTCTTCGATTTTTGCTATAAACGAATGGTACTGACTAAACCCTGCGCTTGATAAACCAGAACGGCCTTTTAAGTGCAATTGCTGTGAGTACTCTAATCGAAAGTTGTTTAGACCTTGCAGTTTTTGTTGATTACTTTGCAAGTGCTGCTGCGCTTTTAAGTAATCCATGCGCAATGATTCTTCTTTGTCGTTTTCAAGCTTTAATAATAAATCAAGTTTACTGTTTGCCATTATGCTTGTCCTAATAACTGCGCAAGGCCTTGAAGGCCATCATCATAACTGATCACATCTTTCATGCCTTGCTGTAGGAATTGATTGACTCTTGGCATCATATTAATGGCTTGATCGAGCATCGGGTCAGTGCCTTTTTGATATGCTCCAAGCGTGATCATATCTTTATTCTGCTGATACATTGAATAAACCTGTTTAAGCACACGTGCTTGCTGCATATGCGCCTCTGACACCACTTGCGGCATCACCCGCGAGATCGACTTTTCAATGTCTATTGCGGGATAATGGCCGCTATCAGCAAGCTCTCGAGAGAGCACAATATGTCCATCAAGAATAGCTCGAGCCGAGTCAGCAATAGGGTCTTGCATATCATCCCCCTCACTCAGTACCGTAAAAAAGGCTGTGATAGATCCTTGCCCTTCGCCGCCATTCCCCGCGCGTTCTACCAATGCTGGTAACTTAGCAAACACCGAGGGTGGGTAGCCTTTTGTTGCCGGTGGCTCACCCACTGCCAGCGCTATTTCACGCTGTGCCATAGCATAACGGGTTACAGAGTCGAGCAGTAACAGCACATTAAGCCCTTGGTCACGAAAATATTCTGCAATGGTTACTGCACTTTCGCAGCCTTTTAAACGCATCAAGGGAGATGCATCAGCAGGAGCAGCAACGACCACTGAACGTTTACGCCCTTCTACTCCTAGTATTTCTTCAATAAACTCTTTGACCTCACGGCCACGCTCACCCACAAGACCAACAACAATGACGTCAGCCTCTGAACCACGAGTCATCATTCCTAGCAGCACCGACTTACCAACACCAGAGCCTGCAAACAAGCCCATACGCTGGCCTTGACCCACCGTAATCACAGAGTTTATCGCACGAACACCCACATCCATCGGCTGACTAATTGGTCTTCTTGAAAGGGGGTTAATCGTATTTTGCGCAAACTTGAGGTAGTGCTCAGCATTAACAGCACCCAGCCCATCCAACGGTCGACCTAAGCCGTCAACAACCCGACCTAATAAGCCCATCCCTACAGGTAAACCCGTTTCATTAACTTGTGGGATCACTCTTGCACCGGGGAGTACTCCAGAAATATGGTCGTTTGGCATCAAATAAAGCGTTTGGTCGTTAAAACCAACCACTTCAGCATCGACAAACCCATTGATAGTTTCTATTTTACATTGGCTGCCTACTGGCGCTCTCAAACCTCTTGCTTCAAGCGTCAAACCGACTACGCGCGTCAACATACCCGCAACGGCCGGTTTAGAAACTTTAATATGCTTTTCGTACCGTTTTAAACGGTCGCTAAGGGTCATTGATTGACTACTCATAGTGAGCCTAAAAAGAGTTAGATACCACTATTATGCAAGAAGTTTTCCAATGTTTCTTTGACGCGTGTTTTTACGGTCATATCGATGGATGATTGCGGGGTTTTTATTTCGCAGCCGCCGCGTTCAAGTGTCGGTTCTGCTACTAATTGCCAGTGATTATCTGTAATAGTTTGCTCACCGTAACTTTCAGTGATCAGCGCAATGTCATCTGGGTGTAGATGAATACGCACTCTTGTTTGCTCGTCTGCTAGTGCATCAATAGCGTGTTTAAGTGCGTGCAAAATAACATCTGGTGATGTTTTTATTTCTTGATAAATAAGCGATTCGCTAAGCATAACGGCCAGTTGAACAAGTTGCTTTTCAGCACTTTCATCCACTTTTGATAAGGGCTGAGTTAGGCTATCAAGCAAACTTCTTAGCGTAGTCAGTTGCTCTTCTAAAATCGGTTTTATGTCTTCTTGGCCTTGTGCTTTACCCAGCTCAACACCCTCTTTGTAGCCCGCTTCTTTTCCTTCACCCACGCCTTTTTCAAAGCCATCAATGTAACCTTGCTCATGGCCTTGCTTTAAGCCTTCGTCGAAAGCATCTTGACGAATTTTTTCAAGCTCAGCCATCGTCAAAGGTGGAAATTCAGGTTCTTCTGGCTCTTCTTCAACGTCTTTTTTTTCTTGCTCTTTACGGTACAGATCAGCCAAAGGGGTACCGTAAGCTGTTGAGCGCCCAGCAAACTTTCGGGTATCTTGCGCTACATCAGGAATCGGCCAGTTCTCGAGTAGTTCATCGACTGCGTCACTTGCATGAACTGGGCGTCCGGGATGAAAGGAAGGCTTTGTCATGGTTTACAGGAACTCCTCACCACCGCCACCGCCAAGCATAATTTCGCCTGAGTCAGCTAAACGACGTGCTGTAGACAAAATTTCTTTTTGTGCCGCTTCTACTTCACTAATACGCACAGGGCCCATAGCTTCTAAGTCGTCGGCCAGTAATTCCGCTGCACGTTTAGACATATTACTTAAGATCTTCTCTTTCAGTGCCTCATCTGTGCCTTTAATCGCTTTCATTAAGACATCTTGCTGTACTTCGCGCAGAATCGCTTGAATACCTCGATCTTCTACATCCATTAAGTTTTCGAATACGAACATCAAGTCTTGAATTTGTTGCGACATTTCTTCGTCATGCTCACGAATCGAATCCATTAACTGACCTTCGATATTGGTATCAAGGTAGTTCATGATATCTGCCGCTGCTTTTAAGCCGCCCATTTTCGCTGCCTGTGCACCTGCTTGGCCGGCGAACTGTTTCTCCATGATCTCGTTTAACTCTTGCAATGCAGCTGGTTGAACTTCTTCAAGGTTCGCAATACGCATCGTTAAATCAAGACGCACTTTCTCTGGGAATTGCGACAGAATCTCGGCTGATTGCTCAGGCTCTAAGTAAGAAAGCACAATGGTTTGAATCTGCGGATGCTCATTACGAATAATATTAGCCACCTGTTTCGAGTCCATCCACTTAAGTGAATCAAGACCTTTCGCTCCCGAACCCATCACAATTTGGTCGATTAGGCTGGCGGCCTTATCTTCACCAAGTGCGGCCGTAAGCGCTTTTTTAATAAAGTCTTCAGATTGGAAACCTATGGTACTGAAGCTTTGAATTTGCTCAATAAACAAGTTATGAACGGCGCTGATTTTCGCTTGCGATAAATCGTCTAATGCAGCCATCGCCATGCCCACTTTTTGCACTTGCTTAGGCTCTAAGTGTTTTAGAATTTGCGCAGCATCTTCTTCCGATAAACTCAGCAATAAAATCGCTGCTTTATCAACACCGTCTAATTTATCAACATCAAACGCCGGTGGGAGTTGTTTTTGTTCTTGATCAGTCATCTTCAGTTAACCACGCTTTCACTACTTGAGAAGACAGTTCTGGTTCATTAGCAACCAATGCACGAACTGCTTTGAGTAAATCTTCATCACCATGTAAATCTGGCAGCTGTAGTGTACCATCACTTGAGAATCCTACAGCAGCAGAGTCAAAGTCTTTATTTAGCATATCTAGCGTACTATCACCAATATCTACACCAGAGCTAAGTGCATCTTCATCATACTCTTCAAGTGTATCATCTGGGTAAATTAAGCGTTTCAGCATAGGTTTCACAACCGCCATGATAAGTACGATAATCACTAATGCACCTAATGATAAACGTAATATCTTCATAAACCAGTCTCGTTCCCAAATAGGCACTTCTATGGCCGCAGCGGTGTCTTCACGTACAAACGGAACAGTAACAACTTCAAGCGCATCACCACGTTGCATATCAAACCCCACTCCGCCTTGTAGCAAGCGACGGATATTTGACAGCGCTTCAACAGAACGAGGAACCATTGTTGTCTCGCCGTTTTCACCCACTTGTGGCACATAGTCAACCGCAACAGATACACTAATACGACGAATAACACCTGTTTGCTGACGCTTATGAGAAATAGTGGTATCTAGCTCGTAATTACGGGTTGCTTCTTTGTGCGAACGACTTGGGTTCATTGCACTACCAGCGCCCCCTTGTCCTGCAACTTCAGGAATATTTGAATTAACAGGCGGTTGATTAGTCAAGGCACCTGGGATCCCCACAGCAAGACCACCAATGTTATTTTCTTCAAATGTTGTTTCACTGCGCACTGCAGGTAAGTCTGGGTTGTAGCGCTTTTGTGTTTCTTCTACCGCACTAAAGTCCATATTTAAATCAACTTGCGCAGTGTAATTACCTAAGCCTACGACAGGAATTAAGATGCTGTCGATTTTATTTAAGTATTCTTCTTCACGCTTGCGCTCAATTTCATATTCTTTGCGAGAACGCGCTGCCAGTGAATTTTGTGAACCCGAATTAAGTAAGCGACCGTTTTGATCTGTCACCGTAACACGCTCAGGTGAAAGACCTTGTACTGCAGAGGCAACAATATCAACAACTGAGTCGATTTCTTCACCATCTAACATACGGCCACGTTTAAGAGTCAGTACAACGGTAGCTGATGGTAATTTTTCACGACGAGCAAATACGTTTTCTTTTGGAATTGCTAAAAGCACTTTGGCGCGAGTGACATTTTTTAGCTCTTCGATTGTGCGAGCAAGTTGCTGCTCACGACCATGTTTTAAACGTTCACGTTCTAAGCGTTGGCTAACACCAAAGCCCATATCTTGCATGATGATGTCGGTGCCTGAGCTTGGCGCTTGCTCAAGACCTTCACGGGCCATCAATAATTTAATATTTTGGTATTCGCCTTCTTCAACTGAGATGACATTACCATCAAGTTCATAATCAATCTTCTGTGCGTCTAAAAAGTCCAGCGTTTGGATAAGCTCTTCCGTTGGCATTTTACCCAGCGGTCGCATATCTGGTTGACGAGCCCAGATAATAATAAAAATTGCGATTGCCAAACAAATAGCCAGTGCAATGACCAACGTCACCTGACGTAATACATCAACGCCATTGAGGGCACTGAGGTAGCCTGACTTTTGCTCTTGTTGATCATCCGTGTCTGAAGTATCGACACCGCCGCCTGCGAGGGCTAGATCAGTTGATTGATTAGATTGCGCCACAATAATTCTCCACTACCTAGTTAAACAGGCATGTTCATGATTTCTTTATATGCTTCAACAAGTTTGTTGCGAACTTGCACCGTTGCTTCAAAAGCAACCGAAGACTTTTGCGAAGCAATCATTACTTCAGCAAGGGATACACTGCGGTCTCCCATCTCAAGTGCTGTTACTTTTTGTTTTGCTTCTTGCTGCAGGCCATTAACGGTATCTAGCGCGCTTGTAAGTAAGTCACCAAATTGCGCCGATGATGTTGGCTGAGCCTGAGTTGGTAAATTATTAACGGATTGACTACGGCTAGCTTCAAGTGCCATAGATTGCATTTCTTGAAATAATGCGCTGTTTTGAACTTTCATAATACTCTCTGACAATGCAGTTTACTTATACACAGATAAAGCACAAAACGTGCCACAAAATAAAACACTATAAATCAATGTGTTAGATGGTTATTTTGTTTGTCAGAGTTTTGACAGCAAACAAGCCCACACGGAGTGAGCTTGTCAGTTAAGGGGGGATGCTTTTAAGCGGGTAATGCAATACCTAAGTCGCGCATTTGAGCTAGTTTATATCTAAGTGTTCGTGGACTAATCCCTAATGTTTCAGCAACCTCTTTGCGCTTTCCTTGGCACCTAGCTAGGGTTTCTAAAATAATGCGATGCTCTTTGTCTTTAAGTTCATCTTTATAATTTCCCTGCTCGTTCACAGATGGAATTTCGTCATGCGTGGGGTTAACCACTTGCTCTTTATAAACCGGGGCATTTTGCACCGGTGCACTTTTTACAGTCAGTGCTTTAACCACTAAGAGCTCTTCAATAAATATATCGTCTTCATGAATGCTATTACCATCACATAGTATCAGTGCACGCTGAATCACATTATCAAGTTCTCGGACATTTCCCGGCCAAGCATGCGATAGCAGTTTTTGCTTAGCTTGCTCAGTTAATAATGCGATAGGCTCTTTACTTCTGATGCAATGACGCTCAATTAAATGCTCTGCAAGGACAATAATATCACCTGGGCGCTCACACAGCGGACGCCACATTAACGGAAAAACATTTAAGCGATAATACAAATCTTCTCTGAATAAATTTTCGCTAACAGCTTCTTTTAAATCACGGTTACTGGTTGCGAGTACTCTAACATCGAGCTCAATGGTTTTACGACCACCCAAACGCTCAACTTCACGCTCTTGCAAAACACGCAGTAACTTAGCTTGCAGACCCAAATCCATTTCGGTGATTTCGTCAAGCAAGATAGTGCCACCTTGTGCTTGTTCAAATTTGCCCGGACACGCTTGAATCGCCCCAGTAAACGCGCCTTTTTCATAACCAAACAAGGTCGCTTCTAACATGTTCTCAGGAATAGCGGCACAGTTAATCGCTACAAAAGGAGCATCTGCGCGACTTGATTTATCGTGAATAAAGCGCGCCAGCACTTCTTTACCCGAACCACTGGGTCCGAGCACCATAACACTGGCATCTGAACGCGCCACTTTACTGGCCAGCTCAAGTAATTTAATACTGGATGGATCCGCGACAATCGGCCCATCGGTTTCTTTTTCTTTCTCGGGTAAATAACGACTCACCATATTCAGTAAAACTTCGGGTGCAAATGGTTTAGCCATATAATCAATGGCCCCTAAACGCATTGCCTCAACCGCATCATCAATGGTGGCGTATGCTGTCATCATTAATACTGGTAGTTCAGGGTAATTAAGTTTAATGCTACGCAATAAATCAAGGCCGCTCATCGCGCCCATTTGTACATCGCTTACCACCAATGAATACGTTCCTTGCTTTAGCAATACCATTGCTTGCTCGGCACTGTCGGCAGCGATGCAATCAATACCTGACATTTCCAATGTATCAATTAAGGCTTCGCGTAAGCCTGCGTCGTCTTCAACGACTAAAATAGAGTTCGTATTCATCTTGCCTCCACTGACGTAGTTTCTGCACTAATGGGCAGGATTAAACTAAAACATGCCCCCCCATGGGCATTATTAGCCACTTCGACCCGTCCTTGATGCGCATTAGCGACTGAGCTTACGACTGCAAGCCCAAGCCCTGTACCTTGGATTTTCGTTGTGTAAAAGGGTTCAAATAATTTTTCGGCTTGGCTAATATCGACTCCAGGGCCATTATCGCTGACGCTGATACGAACACAGTGTTCACTCCTCTCATCACGCTGAGCGCTGAGTGACACTTTTGCGTGCTGGCCAATAATTTGAATACTGTTATGAATAAGATTTTGTACAGCACTGGCTAACGCTGTTTTATTGCCCACAATTTCAATATCGGGCTCTGGCAAACTAACGGTTAATTCACTGTGGTTTTGCGCCACCATAGCATCAGCCCCCGCTTTTACTTCATTGAGTAATTGCTGCATTGATACACGCTCAACTACTTGCTGTTCGCCACTTTTAGCAAACAACAACATATCATTCACTTGGGTTTCTAAATCTTTTAATCGTGACATTAACTTGTTATGAAAATTACCACGCGAGCTTTCAGGTAAGCGTTTAGAGCCTAAATTAGCCGCATATAACATAGCAGCCGAAAGCGGTGTTCTTACTTGATGCGCAAGCGATGCGACCATTTTACCCAGCGCACTCAGGCGCTGCATGTGTGCAACACGCTTTTGCAGTCGGCGTGTTTCGGTCAAATCGGTCATTAAAATTAATTGCCCCGGTTCTGGCGTCAGAGCCGTTATATCAAGCTTAATCA
Source organism: Pseudoalteromonas sp. bablab_jr011 (assembly GCF_016464045.1). NCBI lineage: Bacteria > Pseudomonadati > Pseudomonadota > Gammaproteobacteria > Alteromonadales > Pseudoalteromonadaceae > Pseudoalteromonas > Pseudoalteromonas sp. bablab_jr011. The sequence continues at coordinate 30,411 of NZ_JACDWU010000020.1, forward strand.
AGCGACCATCTTTGAGTGAGACTTCGTGACCATCATCTTGTTTAGGACGAAAAGAGCGCTGAATAACGCTGAACCACTTTTCACCCTCCAGAGGCTCACCAAGCATATCGATAGCGATTTGATTCGCTTTTGCAATCATGCCGCGGCCATCCAATACCACAACCCCCGCAGGCATGGTATCAACCAAATGGCTCAACCAACTTGCTTGCTGACGAAGTTCACTCAACTCACCCACATACTCTTCTTGCTGTAAACATGGGTTATATTGATTAGCTGTGATAAATTGTGGTTTTAGTACATGTGCTAAGGCCATAATCGATACTCAAAAAATCGTGTCTAGCTGTGTAAATGCACAATCCGTACCATAATTATTATTGTTTTATTTCAGTAGTTTAGCGTTAATTTTACAACGACAAAAAAATGACAATTGCGAGGGAACGATGCATCACCATCACCACAACCGCTGCCCATGGCTCGATACCAGCAAAGACGATTATGTAGCCTATCATGACGAAGAATGGGGGGTGCCAATTTATGATGACCACCGCCTTTTTGAGTTCATTACTTTAGAATCTGCACAAGCAGGACTCAGCTGGTACACAATTTTAAAAAAGCGTGATGGCTACCGTCGCGCCTTTAAAAATTTTGTTGTTGACGACGTTGCACAAATGGATGACAGCGACATTGAACGCCTGATGCAAGATGACAGCATTATTCGCAATCGCTTAAAAATTGCCGCCACGATTAATAATGCCAAGCGATTTATTGAGATACAAAAAGAGTTTGGTAGCTTTTCAAATTACCAATGGCAGTTCGTCGGGGGCAAACCTTTGGTGAATAATGTCGATAAACTTGAAGATTATCCAGCCATTACTGAAGCCTCGACAGCCTTTGCAAAAGATTTAAAAAAACGTGGTTTTAAATTTTTAGGCCCAACAACTGTTTATGCTCATATGCAGGCCTGTGGCATGGTTAACGATCACAGTAATGATTGTTTTAGAAAAGCCCAGATAATCGAGCAATATTAAGCGCTTGATTTAAATAAAGGAAGGTAATGCGATATCAAGTAGGTCGTACTTTAGCCTGTTAATTCAGGTATTCCCGTAAACATCGACCTACATAATACAAACAAGCGCTAGTCTCGCGATAAGTTATATTTTTTCATTTTTTCGACAAGTGTCGTGCGGCGCACGCCTAAAATTTCGGCAGCACGCGCTACAACATAGTCATAACGCTCAAGCGCTTGACTAATTAGGCTAATTTCAAGTTCTGCTAAGTATTCTTTAAGCTCAATGCCATCATCTGGTAATAAACCCGAGTCAACATGTGTAGCGGGCGTTTGCGGCTCTTCATCTTCATAATCGCTAAAGCCAGTGCTGAATATATCGTTAAATGCATCTCGTTCCATCAACTCTTCAGGGTACTCAGGCTGATAGGCTTCAACTTCTATGTAACGATACTTTGCAGGTAAATCTGGCACATCAACCACTTTATCAGGGAACATGATCACCATACGCTCAACCAAGTTTGCCAGTTCACGAATATTCCCAGGCCACGCATGCTCTTTTAAGCTTTGAATTGCTCGCTCTGTAAACTTCGCCGTCGTGCCACTTTGCTCGTTAACACGACGCATTAACTCTTTAAGCAGGAGCGGAATATCATCAGCGCGTTCGCTTAACGACGGGTTCTCAATAGGAAATACATTTAAACGATAGAATAAATCTTCACGAAAATCGCCTTTTTCTATCATCTCTTCTAAATTGCGATGGGTCGCTGCAATAATACGCACATCGGCTTGAATTGGTTTCGTACCACCGACCCGCTCATAGCTTCGCTCTTGTAAAACACGCAGCAACTTTACTTGCATCTGTAGCGGCATATCACCAATTTCATCAAGAAAGAGCGTACCACCTTGGGCTAATTCAAAACGCCCTTTTCGCGCCGAAATTGCACCTGTAAATGCGCCTTTCTCATGGCCAAATAATTCACTTTCTAATAACTCACCCGGAATGGCACCACAGTTAACGGGTACGAATGGGCCAGAGCTGCGCTTAGATAGCAAATGAACATTTCGCGCAACCACTTCTTTACCCGTTCCAGATTCACCGAGTATCAGCACATTGGCATCGGTTTTAGCAACTTGCTCAATTAAAAAACGCACATCTTTAACGGCATCTGTTTCACCAACCAAACCATCAAACAATTTATTCGATTTTGACTGTTTATGATCGCCCGGCAACATGCGTTGATATTGCTGACAATCATGTAAAAGCTGCGTAGTCACATCATGATTAAATGGCTCACAAATTAAGCCTACAACATTGGCAATGCTTAAAAGTGGCTTTAACGTTTCACCAATCAAAAGAAAAGGGATCGCAGGCAACTGCTTAATGACAGACTCATGATCTAATTGCTGAAGTGCACCAAGAATAACCATGCACTCTTGTTGTTGATGTTTTTCACAAAATGATTGAAGTGTTGACTCATCAACGAGTTGTACAGCTTCTCCGATAAAAGTGAGGGCTGCATTTAAACCAATCGCACGATTATTATTATTGTCTAAAATTAAGATCATTATTGGCGAACCACAGTGACTACGGGTTAGTTAGTTTCTAAATTGTAAGCGAGTTTAAGAGGGATGCAAGCGCTAAGCGGCAACTTTTTGACATCAACGCCAAAAAATAGTCACTTAGCAGCTATAACCAATACTAAAGGGTTAAAATTATTTACAGTCTGTTTTTTGCTTCAGTACCGCTACACACATTTGTATAATTCATCTAGACTAAGATAAAGAAAAAGTTAGTTCTGCCGATAATATACATGGCATTAATATTGCTAAAAGTTTTATTAATTGATGTTTTAATTATAGGATTTTCTCATGGCACACATCTCGGTAAAAAAATACAGTCAAGTCAGCGTTAGTAACATTAACGAAATGACACCTTACGAACAGATCAATTTAATTTTCAGTAATATCATTGGCCGGTTAGCAGCAACCAAAGGGTTTATTGAACGAAAAGAGTTTGAGAAAAAGGGTGAAAACATCTCAAGCTGTATTTTATTGTTTGGCGCATTGCAAGATGCATTGAATTTTGATCACGGTGGTGATATTTCAGGTAACCTTTTATCGCTTTACGATTTTTGCCAACGTCGCCTGATAGAAGCAAATATCAAAAATGATATTGATGCTGTTGATGATGTTATTCGTATCGTAAAAGAAATTAAAGAAGGCTGGGACTCTATTCCTGCTGATGAGCGCATACCTAAAGCTGAACAATAATGTCTGATTATAGCGCACTGAATGCATTACTCACAGCATTGTCAGAGCACATCGATAAAACAGAGATTGAGCTTGCCAGTCATACATTAATAGCCATAGACCAAGAGTTAAAAGGTTGGTGTGAGAGTGCAAACCCGCCTCTAGAGCATGAACTCTTAGCTATACAATCCAAAATTTTAGCCGCTACAGCTAGACTTAAAAACGCCAGAGACAAAACTCAGGTTGAACTTATTAATCAGCGTAAATCACATAAAGCTATTTCTAAATATAAAGCAACCAAACGCTAATTTGCGTTTAGTTGCTTTTAACATACTCAGTTATATAAACGTGTTACTAACGTCACTGATTAACATTATATCAATTACGCGAGAAAGTCGCGTCTACTGAGAATTGATTTTGTTTGTGAATTAATTTTTATACTTCTATTCAAACAAAGCGAAATATTTACTGAAGAAGAGCTTGTGTGCTGATGCAAAAAAAAGCGCCAAAAAAGCTGGCGCCTAAATACAGATAAGAAAATAGACTAATTAAATTATTTACTCTTTTTAACCACCCCTGGCATATTATCAAGCTGCGCTTGAACATAACTACTGGTTGAGTTCATTTGTGCAACTAGTAAATCCATACTGTTATATTGTGCATATAAACGAGACTCTAAAGATTCCATTTTTCTTGCAAAATCAATACGCTCATCATCTAGGCCATCTAACTGAGTTTGTTTACTGTCAATCCTGTTTTGAACAATACCATCGGAGTCAGTATAAAAGCTCATTAGCTCATCAAAAGACTTTGCAAAACCACCTTCATCGCTTTCACCTAAAAAGAACTCTTGCACTAAGTCAACGTCAGCTTCAACTTGCGCGTTTAAACGTTCAGTATCTAAACTTAGCTTACCGTAACGGTCTGCTTCAACCCCAAGCTTAGATAACGACAAACTGCTGCCATCACTGAGTGTTACTTCATCGGTTAATTGCTGACGGAGTTTAGACATTACGCCGCGTAGCATAGAGTCACCGGCCATAACACCCGCACCGCTTTCACCTGACTTACCTAAGTTATTACTAAGTTCAAGTAATTCGTTATAGCTTTCTATAAAGCTATTTAAGCCCGCTTTGATGTTGCTATTATTTTCGGTAACTTTTAGGGTGCTGTTATCGTCATCTGCGCCATGTACTTTTTTAGCTGTGATATCCACACCATCGATGACGCTTTTAAACTCGTTAGTGTTACTCGTCACGGTCAGTGCGCCATCAATGGTAATTTGTGCATTCTGGGCGGCATCGACTTCGGTTAAATTAGTTACGTGATTCGCAGGATCAGCATCAGATACATCATATGCTAAGCGAGAAAGGCCGCCTGTATCAGTATTGTTACCATCACTATCTTGCACAGTAATGCTGATGGCATTTTCTTCACCAGTCTCTTTACTTGTTAATACTAAATGCTGCCCTGCGTCAGTAGTTACTATTGTTGCAGTAACAGAATCATTGCTATCAGACCCCGTGAATGGACCATTATTAATTTGATCTCGTAAATCCTCTAATGTATTTGTTGGTGACAAAACAGTAGAAAAACTATTGTCGCCCGAGCTTATGGTAATAACACCACTACCAATTGGCTCATCCGCTGTAAAGGCAGGTGATGATAGTTTATGGGCTTGTGCAAGCGCATCAACTTTTACGTTATAACCGCCAGGCTGAGCATCTTTATCTGAGCTTAACGATACAAAATCATCAGCCCCAGAAATACTGCGCTTTTGATAGTTATCAACTTCACCAAGGGCTTCCATTGAAGTTTGTAGCTTTTCTAGTGCTGATTTGAGCGCACCTGCTGCTGAGATATCAGTGGTTAGGTTTGCTTCTTTTCTATTTAAACGTGAAGTAAAAGGGGTGCGCTCAGCATTTACAAGCGCATCAACAATATCTGATACGGCTAAACCTGAACCTAAACCATTAAATGAAATAGTCATAAAACTTCCTCTTAATTACCTATTTAAATCAAATCAGCAAAATTTTAAGCTGTTTGGTCTATTAAAAAACCCGCAGTTTCAGAAAGCTTAGCCACTAAGCTTAATACCTCTTCAGACGGATATTGCTTTATTAACTCACCACTGTTTTTATCAACTACTTTAATAACATCACGGCCTGACTCTTCGTCTACTTGAAACTGCAAACTGCGATTCATTTCGCCCATGAAGTCCTGCAATTGTTGCGCCATTTTCTCAAGCTGCTCGCGGCCTAGTTCATCTTTCTCAACAGTTTTTTGCTCGGCTTGCACACTGCGTTCTGCTTGTTGTAAGGTATTTTCTGCTTTCGTTGACTCTTCAACAGCATTGGCGACTAACTGCGGACTCGCCGTTACTTTATCGTCAACCTTTTGCGGAGCCACTGCGTAATCAGGGCTTTGGGTTATTGCACTCATAACGCCTCCTTAATTTTATCTACTAGCTAATACAAAAAAAGGAGACTAGCCTAAGCCACCCCCCCTTTTATTATTTAACTAATGCTGACTTAATCATTAGTCTAGCTAATCATTAACCTAAGCGCTATTAACCAATTAAGCTAAGTGCTGCTTGTGGTAACTGATTCGCTTGCGACAAGATTGACGTACCTGCTTGTTGCAAGATTTGGTTTTTCGTCATTTGCGCTGTTTCTGTTGCAAAATCAGTATCTTGAATACGGCTGCGTGATGCTGCTACGTTTTCAGAGATATTAGCAAGGTTACTGATTGTGTGACCAAAACGATTTTGAATCGCACCTAAGTCA
>NZ_JACDWU010000193.1:0-1446 GCF_016464045.1 Pseudoalteromonas sp. bablab_jr011
AATGCGCGTGATTACAATCGCCAACTGGTTGAAGCGATGATCAAAGTGAAGGCGCTAAATAAGATCAACACCCTTGGTCTGCCTAAATATCAGTAAGTTAAGTGAGTTTATTAGAGAGCTGCATTTGATCAACAAGGCCTACGATAGAAGAAAAAAATAAAGCTGATCAATTAGATAAGCTTTCAGCCAACCTTAAGAAAACAATAGATGATTACTACACCCCATTAATCGAAAAAGAAGAAGAAGAGTTAGCACAGTTATCAAAACCGACTACTGAGGCTGAAGATTCAGAAGGCACACTTAGCAGTGGGAAAATTGCGCTATTTAGTGACTTATCATCTAGCACTGTAGAGCAACTTGAAGCTTATAGAAATAGCTTAGAAAGTGTTGAGTGGCTCATAAAAAATAATTCAGATTATGAAAAGCTAAAATTTAATTACTTTTTAAATAAAATGACAACAGAGCGAATTGAGCAACTTGAGAATTATTTAAAAGTTGGCTTAGTTGAAAATTATGAAGAGCTAGCAAAAAAGCTAAATAAACATAGTTTTATTTGGCATAAGGCAAAGAAAAAAGCTGATAGCTACAGTAAGTTAATTAAATTATTTGATAATAAACCAAATAGCCTTAGCGAAGATATTTTAAATACCTACAAAGAAAACTTTCCTTCAAGCTATGATGTATTCACAACTGATATAGCTTTATTTTTAAGTTTGTCTAAGGCAAAGAGTTCGCTGGGCTCTTTACTCATTAAAATCGATGACAGTAGAAAAAATCTTTTATCTCACTACAAAGAACATATTGGTTATGATGAAGAAAAAAAATGTCAAGATATACCTTGCCCATTATGTGGGGATATTAAGCCAACAGGACAAGCTTTACTTAATGAATATGAAGAACAATCGAAGTTTTTCTCTGAACAATTAGGAGATAATGATAAGTCACTTAAGATAGTAACTGAAAAATTAATAACAGGCCTTATTGTCCCTTCTATTACCAAAATGAGAAACTATCTCTCTAAGTATCAAGATTATTTAAACTTTGATTTAACAAATGTAAATAATCATAAAAATCTAGAAAAATCTGATTTCCAGAGCATGATGAAAATAAGAACGTGGCTTGAATCCAACATTGGAGACTGTACTCATTTTATAGACAAAAAGTTATTGGAAGTTAATGAAAATTATCACGAAAAAAAAGAGCTACTTATTACTTTTATTAACAGCCACAAAAAGCAACTTTCAAATGAGCCGCTAAAAGAGTATCTACAATTAAAACAAGATCTAAAAACGTTAGGTTTAGTGTCGCGAATTCAACCCCGAAGTGCACCACTCGCTAAATTAGGCCGCATTGCGTAATTCGTTAAACACAACGACAGGCTGTTTGTAACCTAGGCACTTTCTAGGTCTGGCGTTTAGCGCACGTTCTATATCGGCCACCTGCTTA
>NZ_JACDWU010000194.1:0-9986 GCF_016464045.1 Pseudoalteromonas sp. bablab_jr011
AAATGCGCGTGATTACAATCGCCAACTGGTTGAAGCGATGATCAAAGTGAAGGCGCTAAATAAGATCAACACCCTTGGTCTGCCTAAATATCAGTAAGTTAAGTGAGTTTATTAGAGAGCTGCATTTGATCAACAAGGCCTCTGGGCAATAAAACTCAGCTAGGCTGGGTACTTGTTTATAAATTTTATCAATAATTCGACATAACTCTGAAGCGCCGCAGAAAGTTAATTCAATTAAACTCTCTTCTGAAAAAAGTGCTTCAATTTTATTTTTATGCTCTAAATCAACTGTATTGAAATACTTTTTAAATTTAGGCAATAGAGACTTTGATATAACTTGCTTCTTATAACGAGCTAGAAAATTATCATCAGTAATTTCATTTATTTTTATCATTTTCGTCCATAAAATATGCTTTCACTTTTTCATCAGGAATGAGATTTATAAGGTATTTACTATAGTTAGATAATTCCCCCTGCTTTAATTCTTGATAAAATCGTAGTATTTCGTTTCTTGATATTTCACCAAATGTAGAGTCTAAGTGCATACCGTTAAGGTACAAATCGTTAATCCTAGTCCCGAAGCCGTTTGATTTCTCTTGAGTTATTTTGTTATCAATCTTATTAATGGAAACTATATCATCGGGTAAGAAATCACTTAGTATAATTGGGGAATGTGTAGTTAAGATGGTGTTTATATTTGCCCGATTAAATCTGTTTTTATTTTCGAAATGGTTAAGTATATCAATAACTTCACTGACTATCTTTCTTTGCCATTCAGGATGAAGGTAAGCATCTATTTCATCTATAAGTAATTGGATATTTGAATAGCCTTGTGAAATTAGCTGGTCGATGCCAGAGAAAATACGAGATTGTAGCTTTAATCTAGCTTCTTCACCTGAGCTAAGAGCGTACCAACCATATGTAAAGTTATCTGCGGTAAAATAATTTAGTTTGTTAAATTTTTCAGAGATGTCGGCTATTAGTTGGCTATCCTTAAGATCGAAAGTAATGTATTTGCTATCAAAGTTAATATTTACATCGTTATCTAGTAATAATTGAGTCATTTCTTCTAGTTCATTTCTAAAATTTTCGGACTCATAAACTACATCTTCAACAGCTTCACTATTATCGAGTAGGTTATTTTCATCAATATGATGCTTAATAATCTCAGGTACTTTCACATTTGAATGTGAAGCTTGGAAAATGATATTTATATAAAACCACGCCCTATCACTTGGCCCACTTATTTTTAAAGAGGCTTTTTTTAAGAAATCACTTATCAAATGGTTGTATATATGCCAAAATGCATCATCGCTGTGCATCTCATACTTTGTTCCTAATGACATGTACTTGGTTAAAGATTTTTTTATTACCGTCCCAGTTATTAGGTGCTCTCTAGAAATATTATTTATCGAGAATTTTACCTCATTATTTGACAAGACATTTTCTTGGCTATTTTTAGTTTCCTCAATTACTAAATGATAGAAATCTCGATTTTTCATTAATGTAGAAACGTTATCACTAGTTAGCTTATTTACTGCTTGTTCAAGGTAATTTTTACTTGAGGGGTAAATGTGGAACCTAAATGATAAAGGTGTTCCAACTACTTTTTGTTGATAGTTGATATATTCAGCATACTTTAATTCCCTAGCAACCTCAGCCATAAGAATTTTTTTCTTTGCTACTCTTTTCTCAAGAAATTTATTTGAAGATAACTTTAGTACATTCTTTTTTTCTTTACTGCGTTCATCAAAAGCAAATTTATTTAAGTCAAAAAGATTGGTTATAAAAAGTAGGCTGGTTCTATTGTTTGGCTCATACTCATTAATAGGGCTGCCATTAAGGAAAACTTCTGATAAAGAGTTGTTTTTTACATAATACTTCGAGTCAACGTCATTCCAAAAAACAGCTGTACCAATTCCTACAATTTCACTAAAAGCCCCTTCAATGAACTCTAAGATTGATGTTTTACCTGCCCCATTTTTACCTATTATTAGTTTTATATTTTGTCCACGATAATATTTTTCTTTAAATTTACAATGCTGTTTTTTTACACGAATGTGAGGCCTATTGAAATCACAGATGAAGCTTTGATTCAGGTTAACGAAGAGATCTTTGATACCTTTATATTCATCAATGTATATACAAACAAGTTCCATATGAGAAGGCTACAATTTTTTATGATAGGCATAGATTGCTAGATCCCAAGCATTTTTTAAAGAAGAAAAATGAAAAAGTGAGATTTAAGTATAAATTCAGGTAAAACTAAAATATCCTTAGTACACTTATGGGTTTGATACTAAGAGAATCTTAGCAAGATATAATTTACAGCTAAGGTTCATATGGAAACTCCAACACCTTCACGCCTAAAATCTGCAAGAAAAGCAGCAGGCCTTACTCAGCAACAGCTAGGTATGGCATTAGGAATGGAGCCAAACACGGCTAGTGCTCGCATGAACCAATATGAAAAAGGCAAACATGCCCCTGACTTTTTAACCATGAAACGCATAGCTAAAGAACTAGATGTGCCAGTTGCTTATTTCTATTGTGAAGAAGATATTCTCGCTGAACTTATTTTGGAGTTGGGTAAGTTAGATACTCTTCAACTAGAGCGAAAGTTACAAGAATTCATGCAAGAACAGTGATCTATGAACACACAGCAACAGAATGCGTTAGTTAATTTAAACGAGATGGATTTAAGTACAAGTGCTAACGATCCAAATTGCTGTAATGATTTAAAAGTCGCTGCTAAGGTATTTGAGACTGAATTTCCTAGTTTGAGCCAACAAGAGATTGAATATGTTATCCATCAGACCTTAGTGCAATGTAGGGAAAAGAGCACTTTTGAGCATGAGAATAGGGTCAAATATGCAGGTAAATTAAAAAGGCTGGTTAACACTGCGCTACAGCGCTTACAATCTGAATCTCCTCAATTTGCATTAATACCAATTCATTCAGCGTTTGGTGATTACAAGCCGGACTCAGAGTTAGTTAAAGTAATTAGCACGGACATATACCCAGAACTTAATGAAGACTATTTTGAGAAAAATCTAATTAATAAGTTTTTAGTTATTCCAAATTTTCATCGACTTGGGGTAGATAAGTTCGCTGATTGGCACAAGTTCTCATTAACATGTTTCAAAGGACTAATAAGAATATTTGCTATAAATATGAATCATTCTGGTTTCAAGCAGGTTATTTTTGAAAACTTGCATGAAGCAGGGTTGGGAACGCGAAATAATAATTCATTTATTGTTACGTCAAGGGAAGCGTTACCGTGTTTCGATTTCAGCTGTAAATTGTCTGGAATTCCTTTTTTGGTAGATGAAATTGAGGATCATAACTTTTCACAAATTATCGAGTCGCTCACTTCACAAGAGTTTTCTAAAGGAACTATCGGGTTACGTGCTGCCATAGCATTAATGCACTTTAATGAAGCTGTAGAAAGCTCTAACAAGCTAACTAAGGTAATCAGTTTGTGTTCTGCAATAGAAACAATGTGTGGCGCTTTTATAAAGACGGAAGAATGTGAGACATGTAAATCTATTAAATTTAGTGAAAAGCTGTATGAATTTTTAGACAATATTGTTTTCAAGGGTTACGGAACCAAAATTTTAAATGATGAGGCTGCAAAGAAGACCTTTAAGGCAATGTACAGTTTAAGATCTAAAATTGTACATGGCTCTATTGATAGCAATCAACTTTCTAATCTTGATGATCAATTTAAACAAGCATTAAAGTTTGTTTCCAAAACACTATTTGTACTGTTAGCTAGGCTTTGTACTACAGGCTTTGAGAAAAAAGTTAAGAATAAACGATAAAAGTTTGACTGACAGTAAAAGCTAACCTAAACCTAAACTAAGATTTTCTTAGTTTAGGTTGGCGATGCAATTTTTAGTTCAAACAAAACCTTATTTTGATGAAGCGCTTGAAAGCTATTTGCTAAGGCTTGCTAGGGATAACTCATACGATGGCTATAGTGAGCTTGCTGATATTTTATGGCAATGGCTTGTAGAGCAAGATCATGAGCTCGAAGGTGCATTGCCGTTAGAGCTAAACAAGGTTGATGTTTATCATGCTAGACAAGCAAGTAGCTTTAGAATAAGAGCGCTCAAGGTAGTAGCCCAATTAGCAGATGTTAATGCTGGTGACATTCTTGAGCTTGCATGTCGGCGCAGCAACTTTAAATTTGGCAACCTAGCAGCAGTAAGCCGTAATGAACTGACTATTCCTCTTGAACTACTTCGTACTGATAACATACCTGTTTGCATTGAGTGCTTAGCTGAATCTTCATATATTCCTTTTTATTGGCATTTAAAGCCCTATAAAGCGTGTCATAAGCATAAAACTCAATTAACTACACGTTGTAAGGAAGGCCATCACTTAATTGATTACAGAGCTTCTGAGGCGTTTTTAGAGTGTAGTTGTGGTTGTAAACTAACCAATAGTGAACAGTTAACCGATGCAGACTTTAAAATTGCATCTGCGCTTGCAAGTAATAACGGCGATAAAATAGTGGGGTTGATATCGTGGTTTGCAAAGGTTAAGCAACTTGATGTATGCGGTGCAGACTTTAACTGTGTTTTTGTTGATTACTTTAGTACTTGGCCTGATGGCTTTACCGCTGAATTAGATTTACTCACAAATAATGCGCGGCTCAAACAACTTAACCCTTTTAATAAAACTAAGTTTAACTCTGTCTATGGTAATGTGATCCGTGATGGTCAAATTGCTGCAACAAGTAACCGTAAAAACAAAGTACTTGATGAGATTATTAATTACTTTGTCGGATTAGTTGATAGTAATCCTAAAGCTAAACATCCAAATATAGCAGACTTATTGCTTTGTACTTTTGATGCCGCAGTATTGTTAAACACCACTAAAGAGCAGGTTTACAGGCTTCATCAAGAAGGCTTTTTAAACTGTGCTTATCCACAAAAAAAGCACGAACAGCTCAGAGCTGATAGCCATGTTTTTTATCTACGCCAAGTTATTGAACTACAGCAAGCATTTGCAGCTGAAAAACCTCAAACAAAAAAACAATTTATAGCGCCGTGGTAATTTATGAACTTACAAGATGCATTTGCAATTGAATCACTAAAAGAAAAAACCACAACACTTAGAAAATTGTTTGCACCATATACACCTCATGTTGCGGTAGATGGCCTTGAAGAACAAGTGCTGACTGTGCTCATTAACCTAGTTTATAAGCGAAGTGAAATTGATGATTTAACAAGTGTAAGAGCCGCTAAAAGTGTATTACGTGATGAAGTGCTACTTAGTAAGTGCATTAACGAGGTTAAATGGTTTCATACTCATAATTTAAAATACCCCGATATACGAGTAAGCCATCAACGTTTAATTAGTGAAGTGGCTAGTGAAGATATTGCGGGTATTTGTAGCCGGTCATTATCTTTAAGTTTTGGCTGGTCGCACAACAGTGCTGAAATTAATCATGCAAAGCTATTTTTAACCTCATTTATTTGGCAAGGTGAAGTGACTTGTTTAGCAAAGTTATTAATAGCTGAAGAGCCTGTTTGGATTAATTTAATCAGAGCATACGGGTACACAAAAAAGGCGGTTTTAGACATCGTGGGTAAAATAAAACAACAATTGCCTGTGGCAGAGCTCCCATTGGAAGTAAGCTCTTTTTCAATACAATTACAAATGCCATATCTGCAATGCTACCTTGCGGTTACGCCTGTAGTAAGTCACGCAATGCTATCTAAAATTCAGCAACTCACTACAGAAGAGCGTAAATTAAACTCTGGATTAGTTGAGCACTCAAGGCCAGCCAATGTAGGCGATTTAGCAAGCTCAGTTGGCGGGAATATAAGAGTGTTGCGCTACTTTCCTAAAACAAATTCAAAAGCTATTAACCGCTCTAAAGTAGTCAATAATGATATTGAGAAAACATTTAAAATTCGTGCGCTATTAAGCAGTCAATTTCAACAGGCGCTTTTGGTGTTGGTAGGCATTAAACAGTTTAATACGTTAAGGCAAAAACGATTAGCGCGAGTAGCGGCTATTAGGCAAGTACGTGTTAGCTTGCAGTTATGGCTTGATAACATTCTTGAAGCTAAAAATATCGCGCAAAACCAAGCTTACCCTGAGTGGGCAAAGTATTACTTAGATCAGAGTATTACTAACTGTATTAGCCAATTTAGTAACATATTAAATGAAAGCCTCAGTTCTTTGAGCAAATTTAAACGCTTTGCGTATCACCCTAACTTAATGGGGCTGTTTAAAGCGCAATTAAACTATGTATTCACTCACTGTGCAGCTGAAGAAGAAACATTAAATGATAAGCAGATAGTGTATGTACATTGCCAAGATATGCGAGTGTTTGATGCTGAGGCAATGGCTAATCCGTATATTCAAGGTATGCCGTCACTTACTGCTTTAAATGGGCTTGCCCATAACCTTGAGCGTAAGCTAAAAAACTTTATAGACCCTTCGATTAAGTGTATTGGCAGTGCCATTTACATTGAAAACTATCAATTACATACAGGTAAACCATTACCTGAGCCAAGCAAGTTAAAACAAGTTGCAGGGCGTAGTCATGTAATAAGATCAGGAATTATCGATAAACCTAAATGTGACATAACACTCGATTTAGTATTTAGGCTTTTCGTACCAAATGAAGAGATACTTAATAAGTTAAATAGCCAGCTTATAAAGCCCGCACTACCATCTACGTATGCGGGCGGGGCTATGCATCCACCTTCGTTATATCAAAATATAGACTGGTGCCGTTTATATACTAAGCCTAGTGAGCTGTTTAAAGATTTAAAGGCAAAACCGTCAAATGGCAGTTGGTTGTACCCTTCAAAAAAAGTAGTCAAAAGTTTTGAACAATTGATAGATGCCCTTAATGGGAACTTTAATTTAAGACCTGCTGCAATTGGCTTTGCTGCGCTTGAAGAACCCGTAAAGCGAGATGCAACATTACATGAATATCATTGTTATGCAGAGCCCGTAATTGGGCTTTTGGAGTGTGTTAGCAATACATCAGTAAAATACGCAGGCGCTAAGCAGTTCTTTCATGACGCATTTTGGGTTATGGATGTTCAAAAAGAGTCTATGCTTATGAAAAAGTCTAAGTTTGAGTATGAGTAATGCAATTACCTCGGCACTTAAGTTACACGCGTTCGCTCTCACCCAGTAAAGCGGTGTTTTTTTATAAAACACCAGAGTCTGATTTTGAACCGCTGCAAATAGAGCAAAATAAATTAGTTGGGCAAAAGTCAGGGTTTGGTGATGCGTATCAAAAGCAAAATGAGGCTAAAAATTTAGCGCCACAAGATCTTGCTTTTGGGAACCCACAAACAATTGATGTGTGCTACGTGCCTCCAACAGTAAATGAGCTATTTTGCCGTTTTTCACTCAGGGTTGAGGCTAATAGCACTGAGCCACATGTTTGTGATGACTCTAAAGTTATTTATTGGTTAAAACGCTTTTTTGAAACCTACAAAAAATACAATGGTCTTAATGAAGTTGCTACTCGTTACGCTAAAAATATACTGATGGGCAACTGGCTTTGGCGCAATCGTCAATCACCGAATGTTGATATTGAGGTACTTACTGAACATGCAGCACCGATCATCGTTGAAGGTGCACAAAAGCTAAAATGGCAAGGCAATTGGCAACATAATCAAACGGCACTAATAACATTGTCAGAAGCTATTCGAGAAGGGCTTAGCAACCCTCAAAATTATTGTTATTTAGATATAACCGCAAAAATTAAAAATGCATTTAGCCAAGAGGTTCATCCTAGTCAAAAGTTTGTAGATTCTGTTGAACAAGGCATGTCATCTAAGCAACTTGCATATACTCAAGTGGGTGAAAAAAAAGCAGCAAGTTTAAACTCACAAAAAGTAGGGGCTGCGATTCAAACTATCGATGATTGGTATGAGGAAGGTTACAAACCTTTACGAACTCACGAGTATGGCGCAGATAAGCAAATATTAGTTGCACACAGAACACCTAAGAGCCATTCAGACTTTTATTCATTACTCCCGCACATTGCTTTGCATATTAAACACATGGAAAAGCATGGTTTAGAGCAGAGTGAAGAATCAGATGCAGTTCACTTTATTGCGGCAGTGTTGATTAAAGGTGGCTTGTTCCAAAGGAGCAAAGTTTGAAGCGCTATTATTTTACCATTACCTATTTACCCAAAAATTGTGATGTAAGCCTTCTTGCAGGCCGTTGCATTGGCATTTTGCATGGGTTTATGAGTTCACGTGAAATTAGTAATATAGGTGTGTGTTTTCCTAAATGGAACGATCAAAACATAGGCGAGCAAATTTCGTTTGTATCGACAGATAAAAAGCAATTAACCAACTTATCTCAGCAAAGCTATTTTGAGATGATGGCTCATGACAAGTTATTTTACTTATCAAAAATACTCGAAGTACCAATAAACCAAAGTGATGTAATGTTTGTTCGCAACCAATCAATAGCTAAAGTCTTTGTTGGTGAAAAGCAAAGGCGGTTAAAACGCGCTAAAAAGCGAGCTGAAGCGAGAGGCGAAGTTTACACTCCTGAATATAAATTTGAGGCAAAGGACATTGGTCACTTTCACTCAATACCTGTATCAAGCAAAGGAAACGGGAATAATTTTATACTTCATATACAAAAAATTGAAAAAGCTGAACCCATGCATAATCACTTTAACAATTATGGCTTTGCTACTAACCAAGAATTCCAAGGAACAGTTCCAAATTTAATCCCCTTTTAATTTTTCAGTTAAGTGAATTGTCTGAAAATCAGAGGGCTAAGATATTTATCTAGAAAGAAGGTAAATTCTAAAAAAGTTAAGTAAGTATTTGGCATAAATAGGAATTATTACTATTGTTTATAGTGTACTGCCGAGTAGGCAGCTGAGAAATCAGTCAGGGTTTTGGATCTGGGAAGATAAAGGTGTACTGCCGAGTAGGCAGCTGAGAAAAGGCCGGGAAGTTAGCAATCACAGCTGATAACAATGAACTGCCGAAAAGGCAGACTTATGAAATTCTTTAGTCAATTTTTACGTAAGTGAGTTCTAGATGAATGTCCTTCAAAGAGCTGAAAATAGATTTGACTTTCTATCTATCGTGTCCGAAGAGAAAGTTACGAAGTCTTCAGATCCACTTTCCGAAATTGATTTTATTCATAATGGTGTTACCAAAGCAGGTGTTTTAGCGCTTGCTGAAACGTTGCATTGGGATAAAAAGCTTATCGCAGAGAATTTAGATATAACTGTGCATTTTTTAATGCGAAACAAATCTAAACGATTAAACAAGCACCTTAGCGAAAATGTACTCGATATAGCAAGGTTAGCACAATTTGGTGTTGAGTATTTTGATAATATTGACAGTTTCAACTACTGGCTAGATAACCCTTCAATAGAGCTAAATGGTGATTCACCTCGCAACTACATGAATTCAATTCTAGGTCGTTTATTAATAAAGAAAACAGTAAATAAACTACGATACGGATATACAGTATAACCAAACGCTCAGAAAGGGAAATGGGTCTCGCGCCTTGCTTTTAGTATTTTACTTTTGAACCTCTGTCAGTAATATTTAGGTCAACCTAAGCGAAGAAAGAACTAAAGACACTAAATACCAAGCGGAAATATTCACTAATTTACGCAGAGTGGCTTATTTGAAATGTTTTTGGATTCAGCACTAAATGTTTGATCTTTAGTGGCTGTATTATATTAAAAATGAACTGATACTTAGTTTGCTACCCTCCAAAAGTTCATCAGAAAGAGAGGTGGCTCTATTTTACCAACTTATAGAGTAGGCTTGTTTTAACTTCGACACTTGCTAAAGAGAAAGCAATGCTCTAACTCATAATTGTCGGATAGACGACACCTGTTACCAAGTGTCGCCCTCCTAAGAACCGTACGTGCAACTTTCACTGCATACGGCTCAAGCCTTCACGAAGGCACCTAATTGGTACCCAGCAACTTATAAAGCAGAGAGATTAGGTTCATT